>JAYEFS010000023.1:0-6012 GCA_034658695.1 Methanobacteriota archaeon
CGCTTGCACAAATTACCTGGTACCACAACATTGCATTGCTGGAAAAAATATCGGAACCGGAAACCCGGATCTGGTATGCGCACAGGACATCCGAAGAAGGCTGGAGCCGCAATATTCTCGCCATGCAAATTGAATCGAACCTCCACAAGCGGCAAGGTAAGGCGATCAATAACTTTGACATGGCACTTCCTCCTGCCGAATCGGATATGGCGGCACAAGTATTCAAAGATCCGTATCTATTCGATTTCCTTGGAACGGCGGATCCCCGCAAGGAAAGGGAAATCGAGCAAGGGCTGATGGACCACATTCAGCGGTTTTTGCTGGAGATGGGGGCAGGATTCGCGTTTGTCGGAAGGCAGGTGTTGCTTGAAGTTGGCGATCGCGATTTTTATCTCGATCTGTTGTTTTATCATCTTAAGTTGCGCTGCTATGTTGTGGTTGAACTCAAGGCAGTACCCTTCGACCCAGGCTTCATCGGACAACTCAACCTCTATCTTTCTGCCGTGGATGACCTGATGCGCCACCCGGATGACATGCCGACCATCGGGCTGCTGCTTTGCAGGAGCAAAGACCACCTCGTTGTGGAATATGCCTTGCGTGGTTCAACAGCCCTATGGGCGTTGCACAATGGGAAACCCGCCTGACTGAAACCCTTCCCGATGACCTCAAAGGGAGCCTGCCCACCATTGAGGAGATCGAAGCCGAATTGATGCTGAATGATGAGGGGGATGCACCATGATCTGCGATATCCTCGCCGAGCTGGAAGACCTCAACGCTGAGGCGGCGGTGCTGGCAACGACCATCAATAAGAACTTTGAGGGGATGGGGGTATGAGTTGGGAGCTGAAGAGCCTCGACCAGCTTGGCCATGTCAGCCGTGGTCGCTCTCGGCATCGACCGCGAGATGCTGCTCATCTATACGGGGGAGCATATCCATTTATTCAGACCAGCGATGTAAAACACGCTGGACTCTATTTAACAGAACACTCTCAGACATACAGCGAAGAGGGGCTTGCACAGAGCAGGTTGTGGGAATCTGGAACGCTTTGTATTACCATCGCAGCGAACATTGCAGATACAGCGATATTAGGCATAGACGCCTGCTTCCCTGATAGCGTGATTGGTTTCATACCAGAGAAAGACAAATCCGACGCACGTTTCGTGAAGTACCTATTTGATATACACCTTCAGCGCAGGTACAAGAAGTTCACACAGGGGGCGGCTCAAGACAACCTGAGCCAGGGAAAACTTCTCTCGTTGAAATTCCCGGTTCCCGGTATCCACGAACAAAGGGTTATCGCTGACAAACTCTCTGCCTACGACGACCTGATCGAGAACAACCGGCGGCGGATTCAGTTGCTGGAGCAGGCGGCGCGGCTGCTCTACAAGGAGTGGTTCGTCCACCTCCGTTTCCCCGGCCACGAACACGCCACGATCGCTGACGGCGTGCCGGAGGGGTGGGAGAAGAAGCCGCTCAGTGAGATCGCTGACATTACGATGGGACAAAGTCCCAAGTCAATTTACTACAACGAAGACGGAAACGGGCTCCCATTTCACCAAGGCGTAACGAACTTTGGTGTCCGATTTCCTTCACACCAAACCTTCTGCACGGTGCAGAATCGCCTCGCTGAACCTGACGACATCCTATTCAGTGTCCGAGCGCCCGTTGGAAGGATTAACATCACGATTGACAAGATTGTGATTGGGCGCGGTCTCTCTGCCATACGATCGAAACTGTGCCAACAGAATCTTCTGTTCTACGCCCTGAAGAGTCACTTCTTCAAAGAAGACATGATGGGTGGAGGTGCGATTTTCGCAGCGATTACGAAAAAGGATCTTCACGGGGTTGAGTTAATGCAGGCTCCAGACCGGATTGCAGATATGTTCATGGAACACGTGCGGCCGATCGATCTTCAAATCGAGAATCTTCAACAGATAATTGATGACCTCACCCAAGCCCGTGACCTTCTTTTACCGCGGCTGATGAACGGGGAGGTGGCGGTATGATAAAGAAGATCCTCACGATTAAAAATGTAGGTGTATTCCGCCACGGTTGCCCGAATGGGGCGGTGTCTTTTGATCAAACTACGGCAATCTACGCCGACAATGCGAGGGGCAAATCCACGTTTACGACCGTTCTGAGAGCTTGCCATATGCTGGATGCGACTCGACTGACCGCACGGCGGACAATCGACGTCCCCTACGAACCCGTGGTGGAACTGCTGCTTGAGAACGGTGCGCTGCTAAAATATGAAGATGATGCTTGGATTGGCACGTCCCCCGACATTGCAGTGTTCGACTCTGAGTTTGTAGAACAGAATGTGTACTCTGGATTCTCCGTGAGAACCGATCAAAGACAGGCACTTCTTGATTTTGCTCTCGGGGACACGATAGTTCCATTAAAGAATCGGGTCGAAGAATTATCAAGAGATGTTCAAGAACAAACGACTAAGATTAGAGAAGCGGAGAATCTACTTAGCGGTCTCGCAACACCTTTGAACTTGCAGCAGTTCATCGCCTTAGAACCAATCGCCGATGCTGAAGATCAGATCAACGAATGCCAGAAGCGTATTGGTGCAACCAAGAATGCACAGCAACTCAACATACGAAGAGATCCCACGGCTGTCGAGTTAGTGGACTTTGACCTGTGTCCAATCTTTGAGGTTTTGGCGCGGCAGCTTGCAGACATTGAAAAGACAGCCGAAGCAACGGTAAACGCCCATCTCGACAAACACGGTGGCGAGGGGTTTGAGAATTGGATCAGTCAGGGCCAGGCATTCTTGGATGCTCCTGAATGCCCTTTCTGCGGTCAGAGTGTGAGTGGCCTCGAACTGATAGCCGCTTACCAATCACATTTCACTACGGCGTACCAAGATCTGAAACGGGAAGTCATCAAATTAGAAACGAAGATCAGGTCCTCACTTGCGGATTCACTCGCCGATTCAGCCGTTGCTACGGTCAGAACTAATGCAGCGAGAATCGAAGCATGGAAGGATCAGCTAGAAGTCGATCCTCCGAGGTTTAACGGTGATGCCATAAAAGAGACGTTGGCTGATGCCCGCAACGTGTTGGTTCCTCTCGCTCAACGAAAACTCGCCACCCCTTTAGAACCGGTGGGCACGCGGGAGGATGTTGAGGTGGCTGAGAAACACCTCGCAGTTGCCAATCGAGTGCTAATGGACTACAACGCCGCGATAGCGGTTATTGCATCGAAAGTCGCTGACTTCAAGAATGGGCTCGTAACTGAAGATCTTGAAAACCTCGAAACCGAAATCATGAAACTTCAAGCGTCAATCAAGAAGCAACAACCTGAGGCGGCACAGGCATATGTGGATTACCAGTCTGCAACCACTGAAAAAGATCGACTCGACCGAGAAAAAAAGCAAACCCGTGAACAAATCGATACCCTGATGCTCGACACGCTCACTAAGTATCAAGAGAGTATCAACAGCATTCTTGCGACATTCGGAGCAAACTTCTCGATAGATCGACTGTCCACTGACTATCGGGGTCGGGTCGGCGAACCACGTACACAATACGGCCTCATAGTACGGAATCAGGAGGTGAAGCTTGGCAGTGGCTCAGACTTCTCATCGGGTCACAGTTTCTCAACGACGCTCAGCGAGTCGGATAAACGAACCTTGGCATTGGCGTTCTTCATTGCTCGGCTTGAAGACGATCCAGCACTCGGCTCAAAGATTGTAGTCTTGGACGATCCCGTGTCGAGCATGGACCGCAATCGACGATACCAGACAATACGTCGCGTTGCAGTACTAGCGACGAAGTGCAAGCAGCTCCTCGTACTGTCTCACGATGCGTATTTCATTCGAGAGTTGCGGGGCCGCCTCCGTAAGATGAAGCCAAACCCAATCATGCCGAGGGTATTGGAAATCACTCGCGTTGAGAATGACTATTCGGCTTTCGGCGAATGCGATCTGGATGAAATATGTGAATCAGATTACTACCGCCACCACCGCATGGTCGCAGAGTACGTGGAAGGCAAATCTGCAGCAAATATTCGTGACATTGCTAAGGCTATTCGCCCGTTGCTCGAAGGATACCTCCATCGACGGTTTCCAGAGCACATCCCCCGAAATCAGATGTTCGGGAAAATAATCGCTGATCACATTGCGCCTGCAACAGAGGAGCCGCTTTCGCATTTGCTACAACATGTGACAGAGCTTCAAGAAATCAATGAATACGCGAGTCAGTTTCATCACGATACGAATCAAGATGTCGACTCAGTAAATGTTGTAGATGCTGAATTGATTCAGATTGCCCGCCAAACGTTGGACATGATTTACAAGAACGGTTGATTACTATGATAACCTACACCGAAGACACCCTCGTTCAGCAGACTACAGCCGAGTACCTCCAGCAGCAGCTCGGCTGGGAGTCGGTTTATGCCTACAACAACGAGGACTTCGGGGCAGGCAGCCTGCCGCGCCTGATAAATAAGGAGGTGGTGGCATGACGGAACCGCCCCTCGCAACCATCAGCTACGAGGAACAAGACCGACAGGTGTCTTGGCGTGGAGTCAGCATGGAAGACGGGGACGAATTTAATATGTTCCTGACCAACGATGTAGCCTCGCGGCTCCACGACGAAGAAGGACTGATCGAATTCGAGGGGCACCTCCGAGGGCTGGCTAACACCGGTTTCGCCCGCGACAGCCTCAACGCCATCCTGGCGGCCGAAATTCCCGAACAGCGAGATTGGGCGGTTGGCGAAGCCGTGGCCGAAGCCTACTTGGGTCGTGAATATGGGATCATCTGGCCCTGGAATATGGAGCGCGACAAGCGCAACCCCAACGCCAGCCTGCAAGGTGTGGACTTGGTGGGGTTCGAGATCCGCGGGGCCGATGTACGCCTCGCGCTTGGTGAAGTTAAGACCTCCACCGACGCGCAGACGCCGCCCGGCGTGATGAACGGCCGAAGCGGCATGACCCATCAGATTGATAACCTGGCGAACAACTTGTCACTGATAAACCGGTTGCTTAAATGGTTGCTACCTCGCTGTAAGGGCTCGGAACACGAGGCGTCTTTCAATGCAGCGATCGGACTGTTCTTTGATTCCGGCAACAAGGACATCGCGTTGTTCGGGGTACTGGTCCGAGACACGCAACCCAACGCTTTGGATTTGCAGGCCAGAGGCCAAACCCTTGCGAAATCCCTCCAATGCCCGATGACCTGTCAACTAATCGCGATCTATCTTCCATGTACTATTTCTGACCTACTGGCGCGCGTAGAGGGAGGTGGATCATGAGCCATTGGCTGCTCGACAGATTGACTGACACAAGGCAACAGGCACTGAAGCAGGCGAGCCGTGCGCAAATCCATCACGAGCTGCTCGATGCCCCCTTTGGCGAAGATGCTGAATTGATCCGTCGATCCGCCGAGGCGCTGGAACTGGTCGTACTAGATCTGGTCATGGAAGGCATTGCGGATGACGAAGAAAAGCAGAAAGAGTTGAAACTCAGTGCGGCCGATGCCTTCCGCCTGCTTAGAGTCCTTCCAATGCCAGACGATGCCATGGACGCGGGCATGTTTCTACTACGGGCCGGTACGCTGGCCGTGCTGGGTGATAAAGGATCGGATGCAGCACGATGGCTGCGCGAGAAAAGCTGGCCCGAGCTGCCCCTGGAGTCGGAGGATTGGAGCAAGCGGACATGGGCGACCATCCTCGACATCTGGCTCCGGCTGATTCGCAAGAACGGATGGTCGGATCGCGACGCCGTGTTGGAGCACATTTCCCTCCTACGCGACTCCCAGGCATTGTTTGAAAGGAATTACCTCGAAGGTCAGGAGCCCTCGTGCGTCAAATCAACGGCTCTGGAGCTGATCGGGCTCTACCACCTAGCCAAAGCCGCTGAAGTATTCGCCTATTACATGACCGATGGTGTCGTGGACGGCAAGTATCAAATCCACAAATTGCTGGAAACGCACTTCGACCGCGTGCTGGCAGTGTGTAAGCAAGCGCAAATGGTGGAACTGGAGCCGTTGAGTTGGTTGCT
>JAYEFS010000024.1:0-1125 GCA_034658695.1 Methanobacteriota archaeon
CTGATCCCTGCTGGCACCGCCATCTACCTGATTCTCCTTGACCTGATCTCAGACGTCGGTAAAAAGTCATACGCCGTCTACGCGGTCGAAAAGAAGCCTGGTGCGTTCAACGACGTTCACGTCAAACCATTGTATGAAGAGGAGGTGAAACTCATACATCGAATGCATCTTCGCAGGAGGCTCTTTGGGTTCAGGGCTCTTTTCCTCCATCCATTCCGGCTGATGCGCTACAAACCAGCATACTCCTTCCTGATGAGTGTTCCGCTCGCTATCCTGTACATGTACGCTGTTCTACGATCGTCTTACCCGGATCTGAGCTGCAATAATGTCGTCACTGGCATGGACGCCGGCGTTGATCCCAGCATTCTCTTTGTGCTCGATGATCAAATCTTCTTTACCGTCTTGATCGTAGTAATCCCGTTCATCATATTCTATGAACTCAGGAATCGCAGGATACGCCAGATCGAAGACCAGATCCCTGAGTTTATGAAGAAGCTGGCGAGCATAAACGATGCGGGCATCCTGCTAGTCGATGCCATCGCCATGGTTGCGCAGGCAAAGATCGGGGTTCTACAACACGAGGTGAAACAGATAATCGGGGACATCGCGTGGGGTACGATTGTGGCTGACGCATTGAGGAACTTCGAGTACCGGGTCAAAACAGACATGGCAAGCCGCATAATCACCCTGATCGTGAGGGCGAGCGAGTCCACAAGCGATGTCAGGAGCGTGCTCGTGATCGCGGCAGGTGACGCGGAGGTCCAGAAACAGACGAAGAACGAGCGGAGAGCAGAGATGTTTGTGTACGTCTTCATAATCTATGTGGCATTCTTCGTCTTCCTCTTCACAATCTATGTACTTGCCGCATACTTCCTCAGCCCGATGACCGGATCCTTGAGCGCAGCTGCATCAGGCATGGCAATGATCGACAAATTCGACATGGATCTGTATACCATGCTCTTCTTCCATGCCGCCTTGATCCATGGGTTCTGCTCGGGGCTGGTTGCAGGAAAGATGAGCACCGGAAGCATCTCGTCCGGACTGAAACACTCGGTTGTAATGATGCTTGTCTCTTATGGGCTCTTCACATTATTCATATAGTGAGATAAAGAAACAGAAATATAT
>JAYEFS010000024.1:1135-6011 GCA_034658695.1 Methanobacteriota archaeon
GAAATGAAAATCTGGGTGGAGATAATGGATTTCGCCGGGCGGGGGGTACCTGATATGAGAATATGCACCAGATCGTTCAGAGAAGACTGCAACGCAATCTCTGAAGTCATCGGAGAACTGCTCATGATAGTGATCGCTATCATCGCGTTTGGCGTTTTAGCAGCAACAATGCTCTCATACCCGGGACCCAGTGATAGACTGCATGTAGATGTGGATGCGTGGGTGAATACCGGCACAGACACAATCTACATCAGGCACGGTGGCGGTGAGACAGTCGAAGCTGACAAACTCGAAATGATCCTGAACCTGAACGGAACGCTCGCAAAACTCTCATCAGACGATATCACTGCGATTCTTGGAGATTCTCTCTGGCAGCTTGGCGATATCATCGAGATCGATGCGATGAGCAGATGGGGAATCGATATCATGGAGGACGATTACGTTGGCGTGACCACGATTCACAGAACGACTGTGATCTTCACTGGCACGCTTCTTGGAGAGGAGATTGCGGCTGCGGCAACAGCGACTGCGACAGCTACGGCAACCCCGACACCAACGCCGACACCGACACCAACGCCGGAAGGATATCCTCTCTCATACTGGAAATTTGATGAAAGCAGCGGGAATATAGCCGAAGACTCCGGTTGCGGCAACAATAACGGAACAATCGTCGGTGCAACCCGGGTACCAGGTATCAGTGGCTCTGCGTTGAGCTTCGATGAGACTCCAAATCATAAGAATTGTCTCGATTATGTCAATTGCGGGGATGATGAGAATTTGCGTTTTACAGATGGATTTACGCTTGAGGCATGGGTAAAAGTGAATTCAACTCAAGAACCGAATAGTTGTGGTAGAATTATAGACAAATTCAGTTCTCCGCACAAAGAGGGTTACAGTATGAGTAGGTATTTGGGTCATGATACTCTCCTTATGGAGTTTTATACAGATGATTCCACTCACTACTCGACAGATAGTACCACGATCATCACAGACGATAGATGGCATTATGTGGTCGGGACATACAATGGCAGAGCGTTAAAGGTCTATATCGATGGAATTCTCGAAGGTCAAACAGATACCGGAGGGAAAAACATCAGCACTTCTTCAAATCCTCTGATGATAGGATGCTCTGATCACAATGATAAAGCACAACCAATCAGGGGTATAATCGACGAAGTGGCAGTATGTGGCATAGCTTTGAGTGCTGAAGAGATCCTGACACGTTACAACGAGTCAAAACCAGTGGTTGTACCTCCATCGCCAGTCTCCATCTGGCGCTTTGATGAGAATTCAGGAACAAGAGCCACTGATTCTGAAGATAGTAATGATGGAGCCATCCATAATGAATTCTGGACTACCGGCATAAACGGCTCTGGCATGGACTTTGATGGTTCCAGTAGCTATATTGAAATTAGCAATAATAATAACCTGGATATTACGCAGGAGATCACCATTGAAGCATGGGTGCGACCTGATAGATTATCTGATGCGAACCGCCATGTGATCGTCTCAAAGGGTGGTGTTAGCAAAACTACCAATTATGGTTTGAGATTTAGTGAAGATACTGGCTTGATAGAATTCTACTGGACCAATCCCAATAGTGCCACCGGTAAGTGGCAGGTATATTCCACGGATGATACATACGCCAATGAGGTATGGTATCACGTTGTAGCGACAAAGAGAGGAACTGCACTGCCAAAGATATATGTTAACGGGACATTGCAAGCCGGTTCGTGCACTTATTCGACTACTGGACATAAATGTGAATGCGCTCTCCTGGCAGATTCAAATGATGTGAGTATCGGAGCAGAAATTAACTCCACGGGCAGTCCTGCTGGGTTCTTCGACGGTAAGATAGACGAAGTGGCAATATATGATGTGGTGCTAACCGCCGATGAGGTTCTTAAGCGATATAATGACAATAAATCTTGATTGGGTGGAAGTGAATCTCAATGATTCGGAATACAACAATGATCGGTCGGTCAATTGCGCAATCTCAATCTCTGCATCGTGACAGGGGGTCGGGTATATCATGAACCCGGGGTCAGTTACAGAATCCAATAGCGCAATTGCAACAGTCATATCAGCAGTGCTGGTGCTGGGGCTGATCGTGACAGCGACAACCATGCTTCACGTGTACTACATACCTGCGTGGAAGAGCGATTCTGAGTGCGCCCATCTGACCGATGTCCAGGTGGAGATGTCGGATCTCAAATCCAGAATCGACATCCTGTCCGCGCTTCTCGCGGTAGATCCGGAATCCACAGCATACATGAGCATGCCAATCGAGCTTGGCGGCGGGGATATCCCGATCATCGGCACTATCAAATCAAGCGGCATGTTGGCTGTGAACGTCAATGACTGCGGAATTGTGGTTGTTTCGAGTAACAAAACACATCATACCGTATATAACAGCGGAACCGACCTCACACATCTCGGTGCGATTCACTACCACTCCCGTAACAATTACTACATAGACCAGATGTTTGAGTGCGAGAACGGGGCGCTGATCATTGTGCAGGACAATAGGTCTCTGATGAAGCTCTCGCCTGCGATTACCATCACAAAGAATGCGGCGACGGATAATATCAGCGTTGCAGTCAACGCAATCAAGCTGATCGGCGAAAAACGAACCATAAGCAGCACCGTTGTCGAGGAAGTTATGCTGACGTCAAACACGTCAAGCGAGCTTTTTTCAAGCGGAAACGATCTTTTCAATGTTTCTACTGTGGATATCACGATGTATACCAATTATCCGGATGCGTGGGAGACGTACTTCAACACGACAGCCGAAAACGCTGATCTCGGGTACGGCAGCAGCAATGACTACACGATAACATCGGATGTGACCTCAGTTACGTTATCCGTGAGCGGGCGGGCAGGTGAGGATGATATCAGCCTGCATGTCAACAGAATTACAATAGACGCATCAGTTGGAAACCTATAGGCGAGAAATATCCCATGCATAAACGTACGCAGCAACTGGCAGAAAACTGCGATGCAATCTCTGAACTCATCGGGGAATTGCTCATAGTAGTGATTGCTGTTCTCACTTTCGGTGTGATCGCAGTACACGTACTAACATATCAGGGACCTGCGGATACGGTATATATGGACATAGATGGATGGATGGATTCCAGCACAGACACGATCTATCTCAGGCACAGCGGCGGCGAGGCAGTTGGGACTGAAGATCTCAAAATCATCGTGAACCTGGACGGGACCCGGTGCGAACTCTCCTCTGACGATATAACTGCGATTCTGGGAAGCCGCACATGGCAGCTTGCTGATATCATTGCGGTCAATGCCTCGGATGTGTGGGGTGTTGGGATCAACGAAGATACTGAGGTGGATGCGTCCATTGTTCATATTGGACTAAGCACCACGATGGGAAACGGTGTGCTTCTTGATAGGAGAACCGGGGGGTCAGGAGAGCCGCCTGCCCCTACACCTACACCTTCTCCTACTCCCACCCCGCCTGACCCCGGGCTGGTCTCGTTGTGGCATCTTGATGAAAACGAAGGGGACACCGCTTAGGATTCAATAGACGGTAACAACGGGACTGTCATCGGTGCAGCATGGACTACAACATGTGTGAACGGCAGTGCGCTTCTTTTTGATAGTACAGACGATTGTATTAACTGCGGCAATGATGAGAGTCTGAATATTACTGAGGAGATCACTGTGGTGGCATGGGCAAATGCTTCGAGACAGAAAACTGCGAAGATTATCGAGAAGGGTGATGGTGACGGTTACCGTATATCTCTCGATGATATGGATGGATGGGTGTGTGAAGTGTATTATGGTATTAAGCCAACGAAGTGCAAGGTGGACTGGGGCGAAGGGCAGGCAACACTCAACCAGTGGTATCACGTGGCTATGACCTACAATGGTTCTGTACTTCAGTTGTATGTGGATGGTGTTGCGAAAAATAGCGAATCCGCCGCAGGCAGTCTTAACATAAACAGCAAAAACCTCTATATCGGATCTAATGGTGCAAAAAAGAAATTCTTCGACGGCGTGGTCGATGAGGTCGCCATATATAACCGGACACTTACCGCTGAGGAGATCGTGGAGCTCAAAGAGCGGCATTGAGGCACGAAACTTTTCATCTATCTTCAGTTAAGCACCGTAAGCGATCTCCAGTGCCCCTGTTTGTGGTCTTTGGCTGAGTCTTAACCGAAGCACATAGAGAGATCTGTATTGGTGTTCGGTTAAGACGCAAGAATCCACTCTAAGCCATCACCATCTTTATATACAATAACCACAATTGCGGTTGTCTGAGGGTGATGGCATGGACAACCACACTAAACAAACCGATCCAGGTGTTGAATATCTGAGACTTTTTAATTTATTCTGGTCGGTTGAACAACATGATGCCAATCCTGCAAACAGTGGTACGATAGAACTTCCAAAATCAGTGGAATCAGTGTTAATCTGTGGCAAATAAAGCTTTTAGCCACAGATTAACACTGGTTTCACAGATTAACGATGTAAATGACTTTTTAGATCGATAGCGCTCAATTCTGGCAGTTATGCTTACATAAGACAAACCTGGGTAATCAGAAAATAATAAAAAGTCTCCAGATGTTGCCTTGAGTCAGTGTAATCCACAGATTGTGGTTTTTATGTATGTTTTCAGAAATTTGGAGTGGATACCCGAAAAGCTGTTATGTGTTTTCCCTGGAAGTCCTGTATGTGACCATGCCGCCGCACTCCTGCCACCACCATCCGCCTTCATGCCTTCGATCAGCAATTCCCGTTGTATCTATAAACGCATGCAGTCAAAGGGTCGATTCTCTATACTTTCGTAAACATTTACGTACAATGTTGAGACACAAAAAGAATAATTCCAAATAATGTTTAGTAAATTCGG
>JAYEFS010000025.1:0-6010 GCA_034658695.1 Methanobacteriota archaeon
GAAACGTGTCGGAACCGGACACGAGATCTGGAGCGTGGTGTGGTGCATCCGAAAGACCGGATCGATCAGTTCCGGCAGTACATCGATGAACTGAGCCGGCAGATGCACACAACGGTTGCGCACCGGATGGAACTGCGCAGAAAAGACCTCTCCATGCTCGGTGCGACGTTGCATGCGCTGAGCCCGCTCAACCATCTCCAGCGCGGCTACAGCATCGTTCAAAGGATTTTGGACAAGTCCGTTGTTACCACAATCAGGGATGTGTCCATGGATTCTGATCTGCAGATAAGGGTAACAGACGGCAGGATCGGGTGCAGGGTGCATAAGATAACAGAAGGGTGGGATGATCAGGAGGATTAATCAGATGAGTGAAAGCGAGGATATCACATTCGAGGACGCGCTCAAGCAACTCGAGGAGATCGTGCACGAACTGGACGAGTCGGAACTGACGCTTGACAATGCTCTTGCGAAGTTCGAGACCGGGGTTGCGCTCTCAAGGCTCTGCCACAGGCAACTGGACGACGCCGAGATGCGAATCGAGCAGTTGGTTGAGGCGGATTGCGAGGGTGGAGTAGAGGTCCGCACGGAACAGATGGCGCTCGAGTGAAGCGGTGGAGTTCGCGTGGTTGGGCTTGCGGTATCGGTGTTAGCTTGCTACAGTGTACCTGCCTTCGATTGCAGGATATATGGGATTCTTGGGCGTAGCATGCCTGATAAGCATGTTGGGGGCGAGTGCGCAGGTTTGGTGAGAGGACGGGTTATACTCAGCAACCGGCATAAACTGCGATTTCCATGGCGTACACATCATACTGCCACAGAACACGCGGAATGAGTCTCCTATGTGCTCCATGTGCTCTCTGTGGCTATTGTTTTTTTATCATTGAAAATCTCAAGTTGTGGCGGTGTGGAGTATACCAACCAAACCGGTCGCCGCGGTGCTGTGGTGCTGCGATTGCAATGATGCAAGCACGGGATTACCGCCCCCATCATGACGCGCCCCGCCCACATCTCTGTCAACTCTGATCTTTTTCAAGCCATTCCAATCTGTCTTGGATTGTGTCCGCTTCAGTATCGCACCGGGCAAGCCCCAATCTGTACAGTTCCTCAGCTCTCTCGTAGCCGGAGGGATCGTTAGTATCGCGTGCATAGTACCGGTATATATCGCCCCAGCCGATATACCCCCAGGCATCGTCCGGATACCGCTCCACGAGTTTAGCGAATAGATTATCCGCGGTTTCTATGTAGCCCAACGCCGCATACGCTTCGGCTTCTGCCCTATACATGTTTTGCAGTATCGATTCGCGCGTATCAGGAAAAATAGCACAAAACTCGCGGCAATATCGGATCCGTTGATAATAGAAGGCGATGTCGTCCCGCCCCCCGTTAGCAAGTTGCATCTCGAAGCTCTGCGACCAGTTGTGGATGGACTGTGTCAGCGGCTCAGGCAGATATTCGTCAGCCTCTTCAACAGACGTGATGTAGGAGGGCACGATGCTCGTTATTATGGTCCACGCACGCCCCCACAGCTCCAGCGCATCTTTATAATTATCCTGTATATGGTTATACCCCTCCTGAATTGCGTCGTCGATCATCTCGATATTGAACCGTTCCGGGACCAAGCGTTTCCACAAAACGATCGTCGCAAGCATGATGAAATCATCATCATCGGCGTCGACGTGGGGACTTGCAATATAATAACCTTCTGCCAGTCCGATCGCAGAGATATGGCGTTTGGCATCTTCTTTGAAACGTTCTATCTCAAAACCGAGGTTCATTGCATCCAATCGCTTAACAATATCAGAAGTTTCCATCTGTTCCACCTTTCCGAGTGTCCAGCAGTTCCGGATACACTCATTCAACTGCGCATCAGTTTCCGGATTCTCGATATTATATTGCATAGATCGCATGATTGCAAACACGCTGACGCGGGGTGCTTGACTATGCAAAACCTCCCATATAGTCCCTATACTCTCGGTCTTCTTGTTCAAACAGCAATGCTTATATTTCTTACCCGATCCACACGGGCACGGGTCGTTTCTTCCGATTTTTCGTGACATGACTATTCGCTCCGGTCTTCCCGACAACGCGTATGGTGGATAGACAGGGCTTATATCTAAAAGTCTTATCGTACGTGTTTGGCTAACCACAAGATTTCTGTGTTAATCTCGTGCAATCTCGTGGTTTTTTCGCCCTATCTAACCACGTACGTCTTATCCAACTACAACAGAATCGGATCCATCTGTGTTCGGTTAAGCACCGCAAGTGATCTTCATAGTGCCCACACTCAGTCGCTATCTTTGCCGATCCATGTCACCATGCACAAAAGTAATCTCGTTCATTCAGCGCCAGTACTTTTAATCGATTATTGTGCACTTTTATGATTGTATCTTGGATAAAACAATGGATATAGGGCCACATAGGGTACAGAGGGTCACAGAGAGATGTACCAGGTTTTAAGATGAAATTTGTGAGTAATGTGCGATCGGAAAACTCTGTGCTCTCTGTGGCTAATCTTCTATAAGATCTAATAACAAATTTTATATACTTCTATCCGCCATGTGCTGGTAGCCCATACAGTGCCCACTGTTATCGGAATGTCCCTGTTTGTGACATCTGGTAGAGTCTTAACCGAACACACATAGAACCGGATCACGTACCTCCGCCAGCAAGCTATATATCGTGACCGCATACAGATGTGAGCAGATATGAAGATTGTAACCGTCTCCCCTGACCTCTACACGTATGGCGCAATGGTGATTGGCGGAGTCGTCAGGGATGCAGGATTCGATGTGACGCTCACCAAAAATCCGGATGACGCCGTCGAGACTGATGCTGACGTGATACTGCTGAGCCTCTACTCGACACTCCACCTCCTCGATGAGAGGATCCGAAATTTTGTATCCATCTCCGCAGCCCGGGGCGACAGGTTGGTCTATGTCGGAGGTCCGATCAGCGCATACCCGGATATCGTCCTCGGAGAGCTGGATGTTGACGCGGTCATCGTCGGGGAAGGCGAGGAGTCAACGGTCGAACTGCTGAATAACGGTGTTTCAGAGGATATCTCCGGAATCGCATTCAGAAGCGATGGAGAAATCATCCTGACCGCGCCAAAGCCCGCGAGAATTGAGAGACCGATGCCGCTGATACCGGATGACATCGGGAGTCAGAGTATCCGTGGCGCAAACACGTACATCGAGACGCACAGGGGCTGCATTGGCGCATGTGGCTTCTGTCAGGTTCCAAAGTTCTTTGGTACAAGGATTCGGAGCAGGGAGATTGAGGACATCATCCGTGAGATCGAGGAGTTCAAGCGGTGCGGTGTTCGGAGGATTGCGATAAGTGGTGGAACGTGTTCTCTCTACCAGTACGGCAAATCAGGATCCGTCAATACGGGTGCGTTCATCGAACTCCTGCAGGCAATCGCAGGTGTTATGGGTCCGAGAAACGTATCGGTTCCCGACATCCGGGTCGATTACGTGAACGAGGAGGTCCTGCATGCGATCCACGATTTCACGATGGGCTGGGTATATTATGGGATCGAGTCAGGGAGTGACGAGATGCTCAAAGTGATGCGAAAAGGGGTAGATTCGGAAGCGAACGTCTATGCGATCGAGCTTGCGCAACAGTGCGGCGTCAAGGTTGGCGGGAGCTTCATTGTGGGCTATCCGGCAGAGACTACTGAGGATTATGAGGCAACGAAGGGCTTAATCGAGGAGACGTTCCTGGATGATGTCTTCGTGAGCATTGCAGAGCCGATTCCGGGGACTCATCTCTCAGAGCTTGTGCTGAAAACAGATGACTCAGAGAATCCGACGTTCATTGCGCACGCGGGTGAGTACAAGGCATTGAAACTCACTGAGAGTGAGGCGCGCTGCTTTGATCTCACGCTCCATGCCCAGATGTGCAAGGCTGTGCCAAGCATTCTGACCGACCAGTTGTATCAGGCGGTATTATCGGATGCGCGGCAGCAGGGGGGCGATGTGCGTTTGGTCACGAGGTTGCTGCAGAAGTATCGGGGATGAATCTGTGTGCGCCGATGAACGGGATATTTCTTCATAGAACTATCACCTGTTCGCTCAGAATCCGATCACGTATGGCGGGATGTAACGCAGCGTAGGTGAGCACATCAACATTCCTCCCAAGAAACTCCTCAAGCTCCAGTTTCAGTCCCACGAGGTCGAGCAGGCTTTTCTCACCAACAAATTCTACCAAAGGTCTAAGTCGCTGCTTTCCTCCGCATCACCACGTGCAAAAGAGCCGAATATAGCCGCGTGGGCGACATCGTGGCGTTTTAATGTGCGAATGATTCTGGTTTTGAGTTCTTCGATGTGTGGGGGCATTTTGGTATCACCACGACGAATCAAATATGGTTAATCATCTACAAAAAATAATAAAGAATTTCATCACAATGGCTTGGTCTCCGGTTGAGCCATCTTAATTTCCAATTGCCCCTGCAAAATAGCGAAGAATCGAATCACAGAAGATGGTGAAATAACTCCGATGCGACTCGTCGGCTATATGCCTCTGGTCAGTCGAGTGACCCTCCGTATATAACTACGTGGTCACGACTGTGACCAGCAATCCATAACAAATCCCCTCACACCACTCCCGCCACGATCAGCGCAACCACTCTCGCAATCTCATTTGTTGCCCCGATCACATCCCCGCTGATCCCGCCGAAGTTGCGGTTCGCAGTCATGAGAACGAGAAACGCCACCCCGATTGCACTTCCGAGCAGAAGCAGACCTCCCTCCGCAAGCACAACCCAGCAGACTGCGCCTGAGAATACGAGCCCCATCCCACACTCGCGAAGCCCGGTCTCATCGATCATGATTGATCCCAGTCCTGGGTGACTGCTTCGTCCGAATGCGGAGATTGTGAGCATCGCCTGTTTTGCGCAGACCTCGGATGCGATCATAACCATCAGAAAGCCCCATCCCCAGTTTGATCCAGCCGCAAGCCCCCTCGCTCCGCCGCTCACGACGCCCACACCGCCCAGCACCTCGCCAACCGCTGCAAAAAGCCCGAGAACTACGATTACGCAGAAGATGACCCCGCCGATGCCGAGCGAGACATCGCGCATCGCACCCACCTTCTTTTCCCGTGTTCCGTGTGCAACGACCCCGTCTCCGAAATCGGCGAGTCCGTCGAGGTGGTTGATGCCGGTTAGGTAATACAGTGCCACGATTGTCCCAACCGCTGCGATCCCTGACGGCAGAAACAACCCGAGGAGGTGACCGATCGCCCCGATTAAGACCCCGATCAGAACTCCGATCACCGGAAAGAGGTACACCCGCTTGCCAAGGGCGGCGAGCCCTTCCATGCTGATCCCGACAGGAATCGTCGTCAAAAATCCCAGACCGGATCTGGCGGCAAAGAGGAACTCACGCATTCACAAAACCCCCATCTCGGAAAGACGGTCAGGCAGGTATGTGTCAGTCACGAAGTCCAGACCCTTGCCTGCAAACGCCTGCTGCTCGGACTTCTTCCCGAGTTTGAGCTGGAGATTGATCTGATCCCTCCAGTAATCGGTATCGAACCTCGGATCAGTGAGTTCGCTCTTCAGCGCGGCAATGTCCTGATCTGTCAGTTTGTCTGTTGAGAGCGAGTACTCCACGATATCGGACGGCTGCACGCCAAGAAACACCGCTTTTGGCGCCGCAAGATACTCGGAGAGATGTGCGCTCTTAATCGACCCATAAGCAACGCTCGCATAAATTCGGTAGCTCCATGGGTCGCCGTCTGTAAAGACGACTACCGGAAGCGACAACTCCTCGCTGAGCCGTTTGACCATGCGGCGGGTGCTTCTTGCGGGCTGACCCTTCAGGTGCACCAGAATCGCATTATACTTATCATCGAACCCGTTCTCGATTAATCTGGCGTACATACCGCCGGTCTCAATCGCGACGACGAGCTTTGCGTCGTGATCCTTGAATTTGACATTGTCCACACTGAACGGGATCTGGTAGCCGCTCTCGCCGACGTCCTCCTGACAATGGATGGGGCGATC
>JAYEFS010000026.1:0-5992 GCA_034658695.1 Methanobacteriota archaeon
GAATCTATCATGATGGGGGCTACTTCATGCCGTTCATGGCTAAATGAAAACCATGCCATAAAAACATTGCTGATGGGTCGGTTAGTTGACTAATAAGATGTGATCCACCCCACTCTTCTCGTCAAAGGGCGATATGTGGGATCTGATTAGATCTCGCCCATTTGTCTGTATGGTTCTTGCCACAATTCGAGCAGATACGACTGTTGCATCCGAAATGGACTATTAATGTGGTTCCGCAATGTTCGCATTGGTATGTGAAGAAGCCGCGACTCCCATCCTTGCAGGAGAGCATCTTATTGACTTCCTCGATCTCAACGTCTCTGAGGTTGTCGTTCTCTGCGAGGCGGAATGCCCCCAATTGTGGTCGTCCTCGAAAATGTGTCGGAATGAGGAGCGAAGCGCAACATCGTTGAAGGCACAGTGAGAGGGGTATCGATAAGGAGACAGGTAAGAACTAGGGTGATGTATATTTCGGGCGAGGGGGTGTCGAGGTACACCGGATAGAGGTATAGTTGGTCTTGGCAATAAGTGGTGCGTAAGGGGGTCTGCGTTTATAGCGTATACACCAAAAATAAAATAAAATGGCTCTAAGGGTCAGTTGCCCTTACAGCCCTACTATGCATACTACAGCCATCCTCATCAATTCCATTAAATATCCATACGGGTTTATAAAACTCCTGCTCCGTACCGGGGGTATTGGAGTAGTATCCGAGATTCATGCTCTGAACCACCAACTTACCGAACGGTCCACGGTGCTTTAGTATGGTCTCGCCGTTCCGAAGTCTTGCTATGGCTACATCAGAATCGACGATAGCAATCTCGCCTACCTCTTCCAGCGTTCTCCAACTCTTAAAGAAGTCGATAATCTCCCCATTTTCTCCTATCGCGAAGTCAATCGTGTCTCCAGGTCCATCTACCGGCATGCCGTTAATTGACCTCCGATACGATACCTGCACCAGAACCAGTGTTTCACTAACCACTGTACCGTTGCAGATCTCTTTGCCCGTGACGGTATTGGTATACCTGAGTATTGCACCATCCGGCATTCCACCGTGCAGGGACAGATACTCCTCTGCGAACTCAATGGCATCGTCTTCTGAAGGAAGAGATTCTCGCGGTCCCGATAAACTTCCGAAGCATTCATAGATATGCTCTTCACCAAGTACCCTGTAGTAAGGCAGCGTTTTCGGTGCCTCTGGAATCTCTGTGTCGATCACAATCGTATGCGACACTCCGCGCATGGTTGCTGAGTATGAACCAGTATTAGTGTTCTCAATTCCATAAAAACCAGCGAATGCCATCACTGAAAGAGCTGCCAGAACAAGCACAATATTAGCGTTTTTTCCCATTTTCAACACACCCATTCCTGATAATAATAGGGATGCTCATCCGGATGGTCGTCCGGTAATGCACCGGTTCCCTGCCCGTGAAGACGATCATTGTGAAATTGGTCCTCTGTATCGAATATCACTGCAGCGGTTACGTTGTCTCCTTTAAATGCCGATCTCGTTGCTCTGAGGTATGCTTCATAAATAGTCGCGTCATTGTCGATAGCTTCTCTGAAGAATTCGTCAACAAGTTCGGTCGAAACAGGGGAAACCGTCGTGTACCCCAGTATTGCATGAGTGCGCTCCAAAGCGCAAGCCCAATCACCATGATCTTTAAGAATCTTGCAAGAATCTAGTAGAACCCATTCATTGTTTTGGTCCCACTTCCATGCAACATCCTGGGCTCTTATGTCGTGCAGATTCGGTCCGGGCACCCAGTTGTGAAGCGCAAGTTCTGTGCCAATATCATCACAACCATGACCAAAGTGGTAATGAAAATCGGCTTCATCCAGTCCTTTATATCCGACATTCTTCGTTCCAAAATCGGTCTCGCCTACATCGGAGTCATTCTCATAGAATTCCTCTGACCAACCAGCCTGGTCATGGAGCCAGTATCTCACCTTGTCATACGCTTCTTGTCCCCATGGATCAAGATTCTCAAGTGGCTTGCCGTTAAGCAGTCGCGACTTCGAATAGTCCTCGATTATTGTAACCGAGTATTTGTGAACTCCCGGCGGCACCGGCTTCAGCATACCGTCGTCTGCAGGCGACTCCCACAGAGGTTTGAAGAGCACACTCAGCGATCCGGTTGGATCTACTGTGTACTGTGCGATATGCATAGCATCTGAGATATCGACATTGCCATCGTCGGTCGTGTCCGCAGACTTCAACTGATCAGAATCGAGTGTTATCATACCTACCGTGTGCTGTGCGATCAGCATGGCATCACCGATAGTGGTGCATTCGTCACCACTGGCATCGCCTTCCATTAATGCGGACGTTTCTCCTGCGAACGCACCAAGCACCGCAAGTGCTACGCAAAATCCATACGTAATACGTTTTATTCTGTTGTTCAATCCAAACACCTCCGGCAAAAGTACGATCATGACCAGAACCTTCCGAAACACTTCGGCGTGAATCTATCATGCTGGGGGCTACTTCATGCCGTTCATGGCTAAATGGAAACCATGCCATAAAAACATTGCTGATAGGTCGGTTAGTTGACTAATATGATGCGATCCACGCCACTCTTCTCGTCAAAGGGCGGTACGCGGGACTTTCACCTCACACCACTCAAGTATTGAAAAGAAACGATGAACGGCTGATGAACGGCTCGCGTATCTGATCCGCCGTAGCTGACGCTGCCTGCGCTAATCATATCAGGCGTTGGCATCAACACGCCGACAATCGTCGGGATCAGGCAGAGGTACGGGCGTGACCGGGGCGCAAGCAAGGATGCGCCGTCGATCTGGGTGCGGTTGTCGGCGCACGGGCGAGCCAGGGGGCTCGGAGGGGGTGGGGCAATTTTTGAGTCGCCTGATCTGGATATTGGAGTGTGAGGTGGCTAATACGGCTTTTCGGCAGGTTCGACTACAGGTCCTACAAATCTCCAAAAGCGATATCAGACTTGTTGCGATATAAAACGCAACCTTCTACGGGGCATACTCTCACATATCGCTCCTTTTTGTAGATCTCAGTTCTTATGACTTTTCCAAATTATTTCACCTCACAACTTTCTAAATTTCCTATTCTTCCACCACCGGGCTTTCGTCCCCGGTCCCCCATTTTAACTCCCGTTTCATGCCTATTCTGCGCTTCATTTTGAAATTCTTCCTCGAAACTCTTCGTGAGTTCGTTAAATTCGGATGCAGAGACGCCGGTCCTGGCTTTTATCAGCCTATCATTGCCTAACGCTAGATCAATGTTTAGCGTATTTCATAAGATATATTTCATTTAATTTAAAACTTTTTGATGGGGGTGAACGTTAATTAGCAACAAGTCTACTGCATTTCACTGAAAAGTTCGATTGTGCCATATCCACATGCTGATTGTCGGTTATCCACATGATTGCCCGGCAGCATTCCACGATATTGATACGGGACTGGAAAGCCAGCCAAACATAATCCTTAAGTAAGATGTGCTCCCTGCTTGGAGCATGGAGGTCTACGATCTAATTATCGTTGGAGGCGGACCCGCAGGCATCACCGCAGGTATATATGCACAGAGGGCACGTCTCAAGGTTGTGTTGTTGGAAAAACTTGGCGTGGGTGGACAGATTGTTCTTTCCGATGATGTTGAGAATTATCCAGGTTTTCGAAGCATCAGCGGGTTTGAATTGATGCAGAAATTCGAAGAACAGGCGAGAGCATTCGATCTCACGATCGTAGATTGCGAAGTAACCGAAATAAGAAACGAAGACGGGTATCAACTGGTACAAACTCACGATTACGACTACAAAACAAAGACGGTCATCATCGCATCTGGTGCCAGGTCCAGACGTCTTGGCGTAACTGGCGAGGAGGAGTTCATCGGAAAGGGCGTATCCTTCTGTGCGACATGCGACGGGTTCTTTTTCAGAGGCAAGGATGTGCTGGTCGTGGGAGGTGGAGATTCTGCGATAACAGAGGCTCTGTATCTGGCAAAGATCGTAAACAAGGTTTATATTGTACACAGGCGGTCAGAACTCCGTGCGACAAAGATCTTGCAAGAACGAGCACTCGAGAATCCGAAGATAGAGGTCATCTGGGACTCGGTTGTGGAGGAGATCACCGGGTCTAATACCGTTGAAGGAGTGACGCTCAGAAATGTCGTGACCGATGAGCTTGTCGAGATTGCGGTGAGCGGCGTCTTCATGTATGTCGGACTTCTGCCGAACACCGAATTTACGGACGTTGAGAAGGACGATTCCGGATTTATCATAACTGACATGAACCTCGCAACCTCAGTAGCTGGCGTCTTCGCAGCAGGCGATTGCAGGACAACGGCGCTCAGGCAGGTTGCAACAGCGGTCGGTGATGGTGCGCTGGCAGTGACGTCGGTGGAGCGATATCTGAACTCGTAAACTCCATCCGGCGTAAAATGACAGAATGTGGATGTGGAAACTGCGGATTTGTTTTAGAAAGTGAAGAAATATCACCAGAATATTCGGTGTGCAAGTACGTACGAATAATTCGAAAAGATGTATATGTTTAGCTAACCACAAGATTACACAGATTTCCACGAGATCTCTGTGTTAATCTTGTGTACTCTCGTGGTTTTTCACCTCAGCTAAACACATACGAAAAGGTTAGAGAGGCACAAATATGAAGATAGGTCTTATCGGAACTGGTAAAATCGGAGAAGCACTGATCAGAGGCGTTCTTGCTGCGAATCTCACCGGCAGCGATCGGATATTCACAAGCGATCTGGATACAGGGAGGCTGGATGCGCTGCATTCCGAACTCGGGGTTACGACATCCACGGATAACGCCGATACCGTGAAGGACGCGAATACGATCATTCTCGCTGTGAAACCGCAGATCGTGAGCGTTGTGCTGGAATCTGTAAAATCGCAGATCAGAGACGAGCATCTGATAATCTCGGTTGCGGCAGGAACCCCCATCAAAACAATCGAAGAGAACTTGCCTGATGGTTCGCACCTGATCCGGGTGATGCCGAATATCGCATGCACGGTCAGACAGGCAATATCTGCGATCTGCGCAGGCACGCATGCGACAGAATCGGATATCAAGACAGCGCGCACGATCTTCGGATCAGTAGGGCGGACGGTTGTCGTGCCGGAGCAGATGATGGACGCTGTCACTGGCTTGAGCGGAAGCGGTCCTGCGTTTGTGTTCCAGGCAATAGAGGCATTAGCTGATGGCGGGGTGCACGAGGGACTCCCGAGGGATATTGCGCTCGAGCTTGCCGCGCAGACCGTGCTCGGTGCGGCTGCCATGGTTCTCGAGACCGGAGAGCATCCGGGCGCGCTCAAGGACATGGTCACATCGCCGGCAGGAACCACCATACAAGGGATCCGGGCGCTCGAGGAGAATGGAATGCGTGCCGCGATGATGGCTGCTGTAATTGCCGCAACCCGGCGGTCAAGAGAACTCGGAGAGTAGACGGAAAATCTGACACTTTCTATTATTTTCCCAGGACGCGAAAAATTGCAGTATCAATTCGCAACTTCAGCATTCGTGAAATTCGTACAAACGTGCAATTCGTGTTAAAATCACGAATGAACAAATGTCACGAACCTAATTACATAAAAATTTGCTTGCAATTCTTTTTGCCCCTATCCAACCGGAAGAAATGAAAAAATAAAAAAGATTGAAAAATAAAAAAGAGAATAGCCAGGGTTTTAACCTTCTATCCGATCAGGTCCCAGCCGGGCCACCCCGCAATAAATTGCGGGGCATCCGCGGGCTTAAGGTCGGGCAGTGGGATGAGCGCGGACGGATGTGGGGTGGGTGGGCGTGTGTCTGTAAATGGGGGACGCACACCCCGGGGGGTGCAAGCGTTGCATTCACCGAAGACGGAGTATATTCTGCTCAATCGTATTCAAACTCTGCGAAACCGCATAAGCCTTCACCATACAACGTTACGGCTCCATTATACCATAGTCGGCTCCATCTTCAGATCTTTTTATACCATCATTACCCGATGAACGTTCGATCCCAGCC
>JAYEFS010000027.1:0-5948 GCA_034658695.1 Methanobacteriota archaeon
TAGACTAACGGTGGTGTGAATGCTGCATTTCCGTCACACAGACAACGTCGGCTTCCAGAATCATCAGAATTTCGGGGCTTATAACCAACACCATTCGATTGTGGCCTGGTATCCCATCCCCCCAGCTTCACAACAGCCCGTTGCCGGACCGGGTGCGGGGTTCAGTTCTGAGGTGGTGGCTAGCCTTTCCTCAGGCTGGATTTTCACAGAGCTGTGCGAGTATGAATTTATCTCGGCACGCCTGTGTTAATCTTGTGCAATCTCGTGGTTTTATATGCGGATATCCACACGATATTGAGTAAGCACTCCCAAACCTGTCACACCTCTCTGTGACACACTGTGTACTCTGTGACTCTATATTCCTTGTTTTATTCAATATATAGTCACAAAAGTGCACAATAATTGATTAGAAATACTGGCACCGAATGAACGGGATTGCTTTTGTGTGTGGTGGCGTGGATCGGTAAGGGCAGTGATTGGGTGTGGGCACTATGAAGATCACTTGTCTACTTAACCGAACACAGATGGAAGCACATCATATACTCAATCTCAGAGATGGTTAATTCAATGGTGAAGCGCCGGTTTGGCGCGCCATTGAGGAAACGACTTGAATCGCGGAAGGCAACTGAGACGCGGCCCGAAGCTTGTGGCGCACGGTATCCGTAGAGTGGATTGTCCGAGGTTGTAGGCGATGTTGCGTCGTACTGGCATGGGGGGTGGTGTACGTGACTTTCGTCCCAAAGCCACTGAAACTCATTCCATATTCAAAGCATTTTGAAGATACTCTTTGATCACCAAACCAAATCTGCGAACCGAACTGAGCTTATCAGGGGGTGTATACACCGGGGTGGGTGGACTGACAACTACAACCTCCTTCAGCGTTGGATCATAGCATGTTGTAACTCTTGCGAGTTTCGTCGCCCGACCGTCCTGGACCCTGATATTGATATCCCAGCAACACTTTTTTTCCATCTCATGGGGAACATAGCTCAATTGCCACATTCCAAAAGTAGCGTTCAGGTCATCTGCGGCAATACTTCCTTTTGCATCGATCCCCCATTTGTTTTTTCCTGTCACCCACCAGCCCTTAGCAGGTGTCCATCTGTAGATGGCTTCTGACTTGCGAAGACCCCTTGTCCCCACGTCCCACCAATGCTGATCGGATCTATTTATTTTCATCATCACTGCCACTGCTCTTATATCACGAAGCGTATTTGCGTCAGCAACGTCTATCTTCACGATATGCTCTTCCGGATGATATGGGGTATTTCTGGCAGACGTTGTGCTGTCAAGGACGATGTTCATGATCACAGGTTGTGAATTTCCTATTGTAAAAGATCCGCCGATCCCACCATCCGGTTCCTCATTCACTGCCGTATCGCAATCAGTCGGAGCCAGAGCCAGAGCACTGAGCGGCGTGAACGCAACAAGTGATACGAGAGCACATACGCATGCCACAGCAACTCTACTCAACATCGTCTCTTACCCTCTGCACACATTACATAGTCCGTGATGCTTGACAACCGGGACGACTGAAACCAGACCGAAAGATATCTTTGAAAGATATGACAATGGTTGCATTTTATCTATCTTCCTCTTCTTCGTTCTTTTTCTTTTTCATGTAAAAAAACAATCCCAGAACCGCTATCATGGCTATCGCCACCACTGCTACTATCAGCAACATGCTGTTCTTTGTGATTTCAGGAGCCCCGTCCACAGTCTGTGTGGGGGAAACGGCATAGACCGTATTTCCGGAGACGACCTTCGCAGTGAACTCATACTTTCCGCTCTTCCAGCCATCCATCGGTATGTAGTTGTATTTGACCTCGGTTCGTTCCAGGGGAAGATGGGGGAATGAAGAGACTGTGAATGTATCAGAGGTTGCGCCTGAAACCGTGATTATGATGGACGTATCCGGCAGTTCCATGTAGACGTTCTTAACAACGGCAACTGTGTAGACGTAACCAAGTTCCCCGGCATCATTCTTTGCGGGTAGCGCGTCAAATACCTCAAAATAAACGCTCCGTATGAGCAGTTCGACCTTCTTTTCCTCGTAAGGTTCCAGTTCAAACTCCTCGCTCGCCACCTCCTCGCCGAGCAGATATGCCTTTGCAGTATAGGTTCCGGGAACAACCCGCTTCTCAAGCTCTCCGCTTGCGTTCGCCATCTCATAGTCACCGTGATAGAGCCTGATATGCGCATTGGAAGCAATGTTTCCCACAGGATCCACTGCAGCAACATTAACAGTCGCATAATCGCCCGCAACCTCAACCTTTGCTTCCTGGGCGGCAGATGTGAGGACCTTTATGGGCAGATCTCCCTCGACCTCATTTATTATCATAATCACCTTTACGGTGTAGTTTCCAGGAACCGCGTCATCATGAGCTTTCAGCGTGATGTAAATCCTTTCATGAGAATCAGGCTCCAGAAAACAACTTTCGGAAGACAGACCGACGTCTATGAACTCGGGAGCTTCATATTCCACATCAACACGAACACGCTTATCCGCCTTGTTGAACGCAACAACATATATGTCATTGCTCGAGATCTGCTCACCCTGTGCCAGGACGTAATCATGCGAGTAAAACGACCCCGAAATCGCCACGCCACCACTGCATGATGGAACCACAGACATAATCGAGACGAACAGAACTGTAATGATTAATGCACTTTTCCCCTTCATGTTATCACACTTTCCATAATATCACTATTGCCCCATAATGCACTTTTCCCCTTCATGTTATCACACTTTCCATAATATCACTATTGCCCCATATTACATTGTCTTTTGTAGCTTAAAAGCTTTTCGCGTAATCGCCGGGTGCTGACCCTCGGTGCAAAATATATCCTGCAAAAAAGTATACGGGGCTGGGACGATAGGGAGCCCAAACCGTCCCGATTGTTGTTCAGACGTTGGCTATCTGCACTACGTATGTCCCATTGTACGTGCCGGGAAGCAATCCGGATTCTGCGACACTCACCCATTGGTATATGCTATGGTAAACCCCGTCTTCGGTTGGTGTCGGACCCTCTCTGTTGTAAAAGCCCTGTATATAGGTGTCGCCAAATCCGCTCTCTACGAAACTGCAGTCACCCAAATTGTTGACTGCACTGTTTTTCAGCGCAAACTCTCCTGCCTGGAGTGGGTATGGATACGAGGTGTTGAGTGTTGCCACATATTCGGTGCTGCACCATGTTGCGGACGATTTACTCTGGAGCTTGTAGTTGCCGTTCACAATCACACCAACGTCCACATCACTGTCACCTGTTAGGGCTGCTGGTGCTGACCTGTTTCTCTTCGCCCATGTCTATGCCTCCGAAACTGTAAGAGGTGTCTGTGGATTCAATCTCTCCGCGCCAGTTCATGCTCTTGCCGTTTTCCGTATTGGATCCGGTCTGCTGTGCTCCATCAGTAGCTGTGACATAGACCTCCCAGATGCCAGTTCCCGCTCTTGCCACAACACCCGGAGCGAAGTGCAAAACCCACGTTCCTGACGTGCCCGAAAAGGTTGCTGGCGTACTGCATGCACCGGTGTTTATGCCCCATGAGCCAGGCAGTCCCACCTGGGTCCATTCGCCGGATGCTGTCCACCTGTAGGTTGCCATGTCTGTTACGCTGTCATCCCCGGTTGTTCCGCTTGTCCTGATCACAACATTGAGTTGGGTCAGGTCATCCAGGGTGTTTGAATCACACACCCCCACAACCACTGCATACTCGACTGTGGGGTCCATCGAACTTACCGGGGTTGATTCATCGTCTGCACTGCACAGGACAACCGAGCTCACTACCGGTGCAGCGCTTTCCAGCGTGAAAGTGCCGGTTGACGATGCCGTGCCCTCGCCCGATTGTGACGACGACATGTCTTGCTCGCTGCCAACACTGCTCTCAGGCTCAGGATCGGAATAACCAAGCGCACCATCATAAATCTTGATCTCGTCGATTGTGCCACTGAAACCATCGCCGATTATCAGATCACTCTCAGAAAAGTTGAACGGGATATCAGGAAGCGTGCGTTCGGAAGAGAGAGCGCCATCAACATACATCTCCGCAACACCTTCTGCCCGGTTCAGAGTGACCGCGACATGGTGAAACGACCCATCAGTCAGGGTGATTGATGACCTGAGAGTGCCGCTTAAGAAATCCACCTGTCCCCGGACAAGAGAGAGACTCAAGCCTGCAACCCCAAGAGCACCGCCCAGTGAATTTGCTGCAAGAGGGCTGGATATCAGGTCCGTGGTGTATGTCGTTTCTCCAATATCATCTTCCACCGCCCCATTTGTAAACCGACCGCTCAACGTCTCCCCGGATTCATCCACGGTGTAGCTCATCCGGCTGCCAAGGTTCCACTTCATACCATCAGCAAGGATGAATTCGGAGGATGCAAAGTTGTTTGCATCCATATAGCCAAACCCCTTCAACCCCAGAACACGAGCTGCGATGTAGTCGTAAACACTCTTATCATCGTCTGAAGGATCGCCATAAGAGTGTGCCAGTGTCTTATCCAGCACGTCGTTGTCTCGCAGATACTCCCATTTGGCGATGTTATTAGTCCAGTTATACGGGTTGTTATCAGCAGGTCTATTAAAGAAATCGACATAACCGTATGTTGGACCGGGTGTGAAGGTGCTCATGAAACTCTCCCATAAGTAATAGTCGCTCCCGCAATGAACTGCATAATACCTCACACCATTTGCAATTGTCTTCTTCCCGTTTGAATGCACATAATTATTTATCCGGGTCAAGCGCTCATCAAAATCGGATTTGCAGCTTTCCCCATAATAACTCGGATCGACCTCGTCCCAGAAGAAGCCATCCACATAAGAACGATGTGCGTCAATTGAATCAGTGACGTCCTGTTCCCACGCGTCCTTATCAGGGGAATCCCGGTACGTGCTGCCAAGCGATATGTAGTAATAGACGTCAACGCCAAAACCACGCACGTTCTGGATCTCAGCAGGATTATCATCATGGACTATGATCAGTTCCAGTCCGGATTCTGCCCAATTCACACTCGAAACGTTGAGCCAGCCGTAGTAGGCGCTGAACTTGAAATTATCCAGATCAGGCATCGATATTCTATCCGCAGCCGTTGTTTGCAGTTCAAAGGTCATGTCTATGCTACCCAAACCGCCTGTTGTCCAGGCGGAAGAATCATAGTACCATGCTTCTCCGTCCGAATAATCAGTGGGATAACCCGCAGTCCAATAGTAATCCCATCCGCCGGAAGCCGCCGGACTTTCCAGTACCAGCCAGTAGGTAGTTCCCCCAACAAGAGCGCAATCAAAGCTTGCATCATGCCATGCAAAGGATTCACCGATACTGCTATCTGAGATGGTGTAGGTGGCGATCTCCGTTCCTGGCTGAGCGCCTCCATCTGTGCAGATTGCTACCGTTACATCCCCTGTGATATAGGAGGCGGCTTTTTTGATGTTAACCCTTGCTGTTGAGAGTGTCGAGTCAGCAGCCAGTTTGAAGGTCTGAGCTCGTTTGTAACCAGCACCAAATGCGGGCCACTCGACATTTGACATGTCCTGCTCCAATCCACCCAGACCTAAACTGACCGTCCCCTTCCCGATAACAGACTGCTCAGCAGAACTCGAAGACGTAACCCACGCATCAAGCGTGATCTCGTCGTTGATCTGCAGGCTATAATCATTACCGCAATTCACGTAAGCGGAAGCGCCATCAAAACCCAGAGCGCTGTTGAACCGACCACCTGCCGTCCACGCTGCATCGTGGATATCACCGTCATTGCCGTTTCCGGAAGTATCGCCCGCGGTCTGACCGGAATTCTCATCCAGACAATAGCTTGCTTTGAGCGCATCAGCCGCTCTATTGAATGTGTCCTGTTTGTTGCTCTGCGAGCTTGCGTCCGGGTTGCC
Source organism: Methanobacteriota archaeon (assembly GCA_034658695.1). Lineage (GTDB taxonomy): Archaea > Halobacteriota > Methanosarcinia > Methanosarcinales > Methanogasteraceae > Methanogaster_C. The sequence goes on from JAYEFS010000027.1 coordinate 5,884, forward strand.
GTAATAGAGGTAGATGGTTGTCCCGCTGACGGGGATCAACTGAACCTTCACCCATATCTTCGTTG
>JAYEFS010000028.1:0-5935 GCA_034658695.1 Methanobacteriota archaeon
ATCGAGCGTATTGATCGCCTTGTACACGAGAGCGCCGGGAATTCCGAATAATGCGAAGTAGAGTATCGGCGAGAAGATGCTGTCCACAAAGTTCTCAGCAGTCGATTCAATTGCAGCCGATGCGATCTGTGGCTCGTTGAGCCCGCTCGTATCCCTGCTCACAAGCGCGATCAGGTCGCTTCTTGCACCAACTGAATCGTTTGCTGAGAGCTCCCGGCAGATCAAAAGCGAAGAGCTGACGAGCGACCGTATCGAGAACGTTGACTTCAGGAAATACGCGGTTACAAAGATCCCTGCGATCTGGTATTGCGAAGTGAGAACGTTCAGCATAATTCCGGTTACGGCGGCGCATGATATGCAGATCAGCGCCAGAACAAGACCGCATAGATACTTTTGCGACGTATGCGACTTCCGCGTCGCCCGTTCGCAGACGATCGTGATTCGTTGTATCAGCGAGCCGATCCAGACCACCGGATGAAATATGTTCGGCATCTCGCCAAAGGCGAGGTCGATTGTTATCGCAATCGCAAGAACCAGCAACGGCACCTGAACTTCCATGGATGTATTCTGGCATTCCGACATATTAATGTGCCCGCGTGCCTAAAGAGACGGGCATGAACTTTGTGCATGCGAGCGATTTCCATCTCGGATATGTGCAATACGGTCTTTCTGAGCGTTTCAGGGATTTTGCACGCGCATTTGACCGGGTCGTTGATTATACGATCCAATCGGACGCTGAATTTCTGCTGATTGCGGGGGATCTCTTCCACAAGAGGAATATCAACGCTCCGACGTACATGCAGTCGTTTAAGATCCTCGAGAAGCTGAGGGACCGCGGGATTCCGGTGTATGCGATCGAGGGGAACCATGATCTGGCATACCGGCGGGATATCAATAGCTGGCTCCAGATTCTCGATGCGCAGGGTCTCCTGAAGCTGATCAAAATCAAACCGATTGCGGATTGCGGCGTCAATCTGATGGGCGATTTTGTCGATGTGGATGGTGTGCGCATCTTTGGTGTCAGATATCTTGGATCGCAGACCCGTAACACGATCCCCAGGATTGCTGAGGAGATTGAAGCGATCAATGACCGGTGCGAGTGCGGGTCTGGCAAGCCGGATTACACGATTCTGATGATGCATTTCGGGATGGAGGGTGTGATCGGCGCGTCCGGCATCGGGGAGGTCTCTTACAATTCCCTGCTTCCGCTGCGTGATGTCGTTGATTATCTTGCGCTTGGTCATTACCACATACGATACGAGTATGATGGATGGATATTTAACGGGGGAAGCTGTGAAATGGTCTCAATGTCTGAACACAAGAAGCCAAAGGGGTTTTATCACGTTGTGGATGGTAAGGCGTCGTTTCAGAAGGCAGCGCCCCGTCCGGTGGAACGATTCGGAATCGACACCAGTGACATACTGTCGCTTCAGGACCTCTACAGCACTGTCGGGTCGGTTGTTGGCGGTGTGCCCCGCACAGATATGGGCGCAGAGCCGCTCGTTGAGATTATGTTGCATGGCGACCTCAAATTCCCGAGAACTGACATATCCATCGAGCAGATCAAGGAAATCGTCTCCGAGCACATCAAATCACTCTGGGTTAACGTGAAGGTCATCGACACGAAGGAACCGGTCGGTGTCGATTGTCGTTCCGACGTTTCCAGATCAGAGATCGAGCGATCGGTAATAGAGGAGATGGTCAAAGGCACGCAGCATCGCGGGCACCTGAAGGATGTTGTGGAGATGATTATCGAGGCAAAACAGCTCGCAGTCACCGGGACCGACCCGGAGATCATCCTTGAACGGCTGCAAGGTTCGTTTGACGCCATTTCGGGGGAAGATGGACAGAATGAACAGACCGATCTGCCGTTTGGCATAGGTGGCAGTGGCAGCATGGGCGACCGGGGTGGCGCAGATGTTAATTGACGCAATCGAACTCAGGAACATCAAGTCGTACACCGATGAGGAGATCTCGTTCAGACACGGTGTCAACGGCATCAGCGGGGCGAACGGCGCTGGCAAGACGACGATTCTTGAGAGCATCGGTTTTGCGCTCTTTGACAATCTCCAGTACAGCCAGAAGCATTTTCTGAGGAAAGGGGCGAAGTCAGGAGACGTCCGAATACATCTCACCGCCTCAGATGGCGTGGAATATACGATCACACGATCGGTTAAGGGTGACTACCGGGTTGGATCGCCTGTTGGGGATCTGGCAGTCGGAAAGATCGATGTGCAGGACTGGATAGTGGAAAATCTTTTCGGTGGCGCCATAAATTCCGGTGATCTCTCGTCCATATTCGAGAATGCGGTCGGAGTTCCACAGGGCACATTCACCACATCGTTCCTTTCAACCCCGACGGTGCGAAAAAAGGTTTTTGACAGCATTCTCCGGGTGGATGAGTACAGAACAGCATTCGAGAATCTGAACGACGTCTCAAAAATCATCAAAAACGAGATCGATTGCCTGGAGAAGAAACACCATGAGCTGAAGGGTCGCACATCGAACTATGACGAGTTGAAGGAGCGGTTCGGGCGCGAACGAAACAGGGTTTCGAATATACAGGAGGATCTGGCTGAACTTGCGAAACGTCTGGAGCAATTGGGACTTAAGAAGGATGATCTCGGCAAGAAGAAGGAGTTGATCGATTCCACCGGAAAAGAGATAGAAAAACTTGAGCGAGACATCGAAGAGTTGAAAAAGCATCTTGTCACCGCAAAAAAACAACTTGAAGAGGCACTGGACGCAAAAAAGGTACTTGAGGAGACAATGGATGCTAAGGCAGAGTATCTTGAATCTCAGAAAAAATTGAAGGATATGGAGGGAGAGAAACATAAAAGAAACCGTCTTAATGAGCAGAGGCTAAAGCAGGAGAGCAAGATACAGCAGATGGAACAGGAGCTGGAACAGAAGAAGAATCTCTCGGAAGAACTGGAAAAGAACAGGAAGAAGCTACGCGAGATTGCGCCACTGGTTACGGAGCAGCAGGAACTTGTCGGGGAGATTCGGAGTATCGAGGGGCAGGCAAGGGACGCAGTCTCGCTGAAATCAAAGATCAGCGATCTCGAGAGGGAGAATAAGAGATTTGATGAGTTCTCAAAGGATCTCGGTCGGCTTGAGAAGGCGCAGAAGGAGATTGAGCCGCTGGTTACGGAACAGCAGGAACTTGTCGAAAGGATTCGGAGTATTGGGGATCAGATAAGGGACGTAGTCTCGTTGAAATCGGATATTAGCGATCTTGAGAAGAAACGGGAGCTGTTTGAGTCCCTCTCAAAAGATCTCGGTCGGCGTGAGAAGGAGCACGGGGAGATTGAGCCACTGGTTATGGAACAGCAGGAACTTGTCGAAAGGATTCGGAGTATTGAGGATCAGATAAGGGACGTAGTCTCGCTGAAATCGGATATCGGCGATCTTGAGAAGAAACAGGAGATGTTTGAGTCCCTCTCAAAAGATCTCGGTCGGCTCGAGACAGAGCAGAAGGAGATTGAGCCACTGGCGAACCGGGCGGAGGCATTAGAGCGAGAGAAGCAGGACGTGAAAGTCAAAAAAACAAGTGTGCAGGAAAAGGTGAAAGGTATCAGGAAAAATAAGCGTGAAACAGGAGATACGAACAGGTGCCCGATCCTCGAAGGGGTTGAATGTGAGGCGGTCACAAGCTTTTCTGATTATTTCGAAGAAAAACTGAGTGAAAGCGAGAAAGAACTCAGTGCACTGAAATATGAACTCACAAAAATCGAGAAAGAGATAAAAGGGCTTGGGAACCCCGGAAAACGGATGGAACTGAACAACTCAGAGATATCCAGGATAACCGGGCAGCTGACGCTTCTTGCGGGTGTTGCTGACAGGTTGCAGCAGTGTCGCGACATGATGCGGGAGCAGGACCTGGTATTTTCCGGAGAGTACGTATCATACCTCGCAAATCTCCCTGAGACCGCAGAACTCGAAGAGAAGATGAAGCAGACCATGGCAGCGATGGGAGAACGGCTCAAGGCGCTCGACAACCCGGAAAAACGAATTGGATTAAACAACTCAGAGATATCCAGGATAACCGGGCAGCTGACGCTTCTTGCGGGTGTTGCTGACAGGTTGCAGCAGTGTCGCGACATGATGCGGGAGCAGGACCTGGTATTTTCCGGAGAGTACGTATCATACCTCGCAAATCTCCCTGAGACCGCAGAACTCGAAGAGAAGATGAAGCAGACCATGGCAGCGATGGGAGAACGGCTCAAGGCGCTCGACAACCCGGAAAAACGAATTGGATTAAACAACTCAGAGATATCCAGGATAACCGGGCAGCTGACGCTTCTTGCGGGTGTTGCTGACAGGTTGCAGCAGTGTCGCGACATGATGCGGGAGCAGGACCTAGTATTTTCCGGAGAGTACGTATCATACCTCGCAAATCTCCCTGAGACCGCAGAACTCGAAGAGAAGATGAAGCAGACCATGGCAGCGATGGGAGAACGGCTCAAGACTCTCAACAACCCTGAACAACAAGCCTCGAACATAGGCACGCTGATAAACGCCATAACAGAGGAACTGAACCGGATCAAGACGGGTGATTACGACATAAAGCGGGAGAACTCCCGATTGTTCGATATAAAACTCGGGTTATCCGAATTTTCGGACCTCGACTCAAGAGAGGCAGAGGTCAGGAAGAGACTGCACGATTGTGAGCCGTATTACATGAGATATCTGCAGAACGAGAAGAATGCCGGTACTGTGGACATACGCCGGAGCAGATGCGACGAGGTGAATTTCGGGATCGCTGAAAAGAAGATGGAAAACGACCGCCTAAGCAAGACACTGGCTGAACATAACCGTACATTCGACGAAGAAGAATATGAGCGAATAAAAAAGGAGTATGAGTCGAGAAAGATCGAACGTGGGGGCAAGAAGACCGAATATGACGTGATATCAAAGAATCTCAAAGGGCTGAAGAAAGACCTCGATTGCACGGAATCACTGATCAGAGAAAAGGAGCGACTGAAGGGAGAGTGCGGATCAAAAAGAGAGTTTCTCAATTACACCGAGTTCATAAGATCCACACTCAAGGATTCCGCCCAGTTGATCGCAGGAAAACTCATCAAAAGTATAGGGGACGAAGCTAACCGGATATACTGCGAGATCATCAACGATTACACGCAGGAACTTCGATGGACGCACGACTACGCAATCACAATTACAGAGCATGGAGAGGAGAAAGAATTCAACCAGTTGAGCGGAGGGGAGCAGATGGGAGCCTCGCTTGCGGTGCGTTTCGCGCTCCTGAAGATACTCTCCGGATGTGACGTCGTGTTTCTCGACGAGCCGACCCAGAACATGGACGAAACGCGTAGGGAGAAGCTTTCAGAGCAGATACTGAACATATCGGGATTCAAACAGATCTTTGTAATCTCGCACGACGACACATTCAACGAGAAGTACGAGAATGTGATCAGGGTAGAGAAGATCGATGGAGTGAGTAGGGTTATGGACATTGATCCGGTATCGTGAACCTTGCTACTTTTCCACGGCGTCAAGAATGGTTTGGATTTTTTTTCGGCATCAACAGACTGCTCCGCCTCTTCGATCAGTTCCTCAGGCGTTCAGAGAGGGGGGAGGTCTGTGTAATAGTTCATTGCACGGATATAGTTTCCTGGTTCTGACGTTTTCTGTGGTCGCTAACGGTAGCTCCCTCGCGTCTGTGGGAAATCGGGCGTCGCTTCCGCGTCGCTCTCGCCTTTGCGACCTTGCGTTATATCAGGGGGACGAGAACAGCGAGAAAGAACGAAAAGTCACAACTCTTCGACATCTTTTGAAAAATGATAGCCGCCAATTAAGAAGGGGGCGGTTACCCGCCCCTCCTCATCTCAGAACGGTACGAGAAAGTTTCCCTTCATACACGCTTGCGCATCTCATAACCCTTTAAGTATCGGGCAGCGGTTCCGCAATTTAA
>JAYEFS010000029.1:0-5921 GCA_034658695.1 Methanobacteriota archaeon
ACGGTGCAAGAAAAACCAGTAGCAATCGGTTCAATCCAATTGGAAAGATGCTTTCGCTCCAGTACTAAAATGAAACAAAAATGGGACCAATTCAGTACGGGGTATACACATCCTTTCATCACCATAGGACACGTGTGAGTGAAAGGGTGTTGCGATTGGGTAATTTGGTCGCGATCAGACTATTTTGAGTGATTGTGTGGAGGAATCGCTTTTTGGAGTCAGGTGTGGTTTCGGAACTACTGGTGCATGAGTAAGACATTTATAGAAACAGCTCGATTTCGATTCTGAGGCAATACAATGAAAAGAACAGCAATACTGGCAGCAATAATGCTCTGTATCGTCGCCACACTCGGGTGCATCGGTACAGATACCGACAGCAGCAGCCCTGTGACCGACACCGACAATAGTGACCATGATGACACCGGGACTGAGGCAGAGGCGAGAACACTCACCGTACTTCACGCGGGAAGCCTTGTGATTCCGTTTGCCGAACTCGAGGAAGTGTTTGAGGCAGCGCACCCCGGAGTCGATGTTATGTGCGAGGCTGCGGGCAGCGCAAAGACCATCAAAAAAGTGACAGAACTTAACAAAGAGGCAGATGTTGTCGCATCAGCCGATTATTCGCTGATTCCGAGCATGATGTACCCAAAATACGCTGACTGGTACGCCCAGTTTGCCAGAAACAGGATCGTTCTCGCATACACCAACGAAAGCAGATACGCTGACGAGATCAATGCGGACAACTGGTACGAGATTTTGAGACGTGACGATGTCAAGTTCGGGTTCTCGAATCCAAACGATGACCCGTGCGGATACCGATCACAGATGGTGATCCAGCTCGCAGAGGCGCACTACGGAGACAATATTATCTACGACGATCTGATCGCCGCAAACTCCGCAATGGAGATGGTCTATGATGAGGCGAACAGCACCTACATAATGCAGATGCCTGAGTCCGAGAGCATCGCCCCATCACCCAAACTCATGGTTCGCAGCATGGAGATGGAACTGATTGCGGGTCTGGACGCAGGCGAGATTGATTACTACGTGATCTATCAGAGCGTTGCGCAGCAGCATGGACAGTTGTTTGTTGAACTGCCGCAGGAGATTGATCTGAGCAGCGTTGAGTATGCGAAGACGTACAGTACTGTGCAGGTCGTGCAGGCGAACGGCAACGTGGTTACAGGAAAACCGGTTGTGTACGGGATAACAGTTCCAAAGAATGCGCCGGACACTGATCTGGGGCTCGAATTCGTGAAACTGGTGATTAGTTCCGAAGGGCAGCAGATATTCTCCGACTTAGGACAGCCACCGATTACGCCGGCGGTAGGAGGTGGAGAAGTGCCTGAGGGTCTTGGTCTGACTACCGCAACCACAGTCTGAGGATCAATACTTAAATCCATCCACACCCTACAAATCCCCATGGCATTCTCACCGGCGCTGGCATCACGAGCCCTGTGGCAACTCAGGGTCCGAAGAAGACCATTCGTCCTGTCGCACGGGATCAATGCGAGATGCAACCTTCAGTGCCGGTTCTGCGAGTACTGGAAGGAGGAGGGCGCGGAGATGGATACCGGAGAGGTGCTCGATCTCCTCGATTGCGCAAGAGCCTTTGGTATTGGGGTCTACAACGCGTGGACCGCTGAACCGCTGATGAGACGAGACCTTCCCGAGATACTCGAGCACGCCCACAAAATTGGGATTACGACATCACTCATAACCAACGGAAAACTTCTGAAGAAGAGAATCCGTGATCTGTCAGACCTCGATTACCTATCAATCTCGGTGGATGGCATAAAAACGTTCAGAGAGATCAGAGGCATCGATTTCGATTGCGTGCTGGACGGAATAACAACAGCAAAGGATGCGGGGCACAACATCCTCATGAACTGCGTGATCAGCGGGAAAAATCTGGATGAGATTGCGGATCTGGTATATCTGGCTCGTGATCTCGGCGTCTGGGTGTCATTTGAGCCAATTCACGAATTCAGCGGGATTGAGAAGGATGTGTGGGATGAGATCGGGATCAGGGATCTGGAAAAGTACAGAAGGACGGTTGACCGAGTAATCGAGATGAAAAAGAACAAATTCCCGATCATCAATTCCCTGACCTATCTGAGAATGATAAGGGAACTGAAACCTAATTTCAGATGCCACGCAAGCGATATCGTCCTTCATGTTACTGCAGATGGCAAAATCGAGAACTGTAGGGTCTGCAGAGTCCATCTCGGGGATGTTAGTTCCGGGATTGCAAACGTCTGGAAATCGTCAAGAGAGAGACGAAGAAGGATCGCAGAAGAATGCAAGGGGTGCCTCTTCTTCGGATATGTCGAAAACAGCCTCCTTTACGATTTTAAGCCGGAAGTAATTGCGCATTACGAGTGGATGTGATCCCAACGGATTAAACCGTCTCAAACTCCGAATAATTCATCACAGCAGCGACCGGTTCGACCGTAACCTTAAGTCCCACCTCCTGGACGGCTGCGATGGCGTTCAGTCCGGCTGATACCGAGATTCCGGTCATGCCAGAGTTAACAGGAACGCCGAGAACCGGACTGCCAGGATCTCCGATCTCGTAGCGATTGATGATACCGGCATCCATCGCACGATTCAAAATCCGCAGCGACTCGTCCCTGGCTGAGTCCGGAACCTCCCGCACGTTCGCAAGTAGAAGCCCGCTCCCGGTCTTCACAATCTCCAGAACAGATGTCATGCTCCGCGAGATGAATATCTTCATCGGATCAATGGAGGTTCCGGTGTATGCGATCAGATCGGTATAACCCGTCGCCTGATTGTTATCGAACCGCAACATGCCCCCGTACTTGATGTTGACCGGAATTCCGTGTTTCAGAAGAATTCCGTCACAGGTCGTACTGCAAATCGTGGCAATCGCGATGTGATCCCTCGGAATCGGAATCGCGGGTAGGGTTGCTTCTTCATTGATTACCTTGACTCTGCAACTCATCTCGTGCTCTGCCAGATATCTGATGATTCCGAGCGCATCGTCCAGATCATCCTTTTCGATGATTGCTATGTTTGCGATTACCAGTCCCTTCCGCGATGTGAGGTCGAAATCGGTCTGGTAGATCCTCTTTTCGATTTGAGTCAACACAAACCCGATGCGATCCTGAACCAGTGCATCCTCAAGCTCTTTTTTGCCGAGTTCGGTGATCGTTCTGCCGGCATACCCATGCCGCTCTGTGAGCCCGCGCTCATCGAGGATGCGCAGGTGGTATCGCACGCCACGCTCCCCTAGCGGGTATCCGTTCTCCTTTAAGACGTCTGAGATGATTCGTGCGCCTACCGCGCTCTCGCGTTCATAGATCACGCGCAGAATCTCCATCAGTTTCCGCTGGATCTGGGGGTCGTCCGATGAGATCATGATCTTATGTCGTCGCCGGTGGTAAAAACGTTGACTGCTCTTCGGATAACTTCTTGGTACTCCGGATTCATTATGGGCACAAGGGAATTACCGCCTCTGCCACTCAAGGCAAGCACCAACTGACGATCAACAACCAACGATTGCCAATCAACGATCAGGACACGACAAAAATGACCCGCTACTTTGAGGTAACACACAGAGACTGCGCCGCAAGAATCGGCAGATTGATGCTCAACAGACGAATCACGACACCAGCGATCCTGAGTTCCGAGTTGCTCCGGCAAAATCGGGGCAGCATCATCGATTGCGGGTGTGTGTGGGACAATCGCCGAAGTATCCCTTCCGACCCGGATAAACTGCTGCTACTGCCGCACCGATCGCTGCCGCTCCACGCACCGCAGGAGATGCTCGAACAATTCGATGCACCCACACGGATGCGACACGACGGCGCGGCAGGCGTGGTGGTTCACCCGGCGCAGATCGATACCAGCATCCCGGACGGTCTTGATCTATATCTGATCGGTGCGGCGCGGATGCTCGGGATGCGGGCAGGACTGCTCGTCGATTGCGTGCTGAAACTCAAGAACAACATAAGAGCGGACACCGCAGTCTACGCTCCCGCGCTCGCAACGCCAGAGAATCTCGCAATTTTGATCTATCTCGGAATCGATCTCGTTGACGACACCGCAGCGATCATAAAGGGGTATCAGGACGTTTATCTGACACGAGACGGCGGAAAATATCTCAACCGCCTCCGCGAATTCCCGTGCGCATGCAAGATCTGCACAGGATTGGAAACACCCGAAGAACTGCAAAGCCTTCCCAGATCAGAACGCGCCAGACTGCTCGCAGAGCATAACACAATCAAACTGGGCGAGGAACTGAGAACTGTTCGCGAATGCATCCGCGATGGAAACTTGCGCGAGTATGTGGAGAAGCAATGTCGCTCCGACCCATATCTTACAGCAGTTCTCAGATTGTTGGACTCTGAGCATGCGTACCTGGAGGAACGGACTCCAACGGCGCGGAAGGGTATAATGATTGCAAACACCGCGGAATCGCAGAACCGCGTCGAGATTACCAGATTCGCGGGTCGGACACTCTCAAGGTTCAGCCCTCCTGATGTCGATCTTCTCGTGATACTTCCGTGTTCTGCGAAGAAGCCGTACTCGCTCTCACGGTCGCATGCACTGTTCACGGATGCGCTCTCCGGGTGCCGGTCACATATTCATGAGATCGTGCTGACGTCGCCGATAGGCGTTGTTCCGAGAGAACTCGAGACTGTATATCCGGCGGCGCACTATGATATTGCAGTCACAGGAGAGTGGAGCCTTGATGAGACCGCCTGGGTGGCATCGTGCCTGCGTGCGTATCTCGAGAAGCATGCGTACAAAAAGATAATAGCGCACGTGAGCGGCGGATTTGCAGAGGTTTGCAGGATTGTGGAACACGATCTCGGAATTGAGATTGTGTACTCCGCAATCGACAACCCCACATCGGATGATTCGCTTGCCAGGCTGCGGGAATGCGTCGCTGCAAGCGTGCCATCGCAATCGCGCAACAGAAGCAGAAAGCCCAATTTAGAGACGGTTCGGGCGATCGCTGATTACCAGTTCGGAAGTGGAATCGGTGAGATATTGATCCCGGATCACGCACGTGTGAAACGAGTAAAACCGATTGCGCGGATGAAATCGATGAGACAGATCAAACAGGGGCACCACGGGTTCAGAACACTCGTGGACCGTGAGGAGATTGCAGCCTCTTCGCGATATGGAACACTCGCACTAACGCTCGCAGGCGCAGCACGCATGCCTGATGACGTATATCGAGTCACAATCGACAATTTCCTGCCGAAGGGGTCTGTTCTTGCTCCTGGCGTCACTGGTTCCGATCCGCAGATCAGACCGATGGATGAGGTGATCGTTCTGGGGGAGCGGGCACTTGGGGTGGGGGTGGCGATGATGAACGGACGTGAGATGGTTGAGTCGAGCCGCGGGGTCGCTGTGGAGATGCGGGCGGTACAGGAGCGGTGATGTGTGGGCAGTTGAACTTGAGAGAATGAGCACTCTGGAAATCCAGTGATTTCCGTAATGGTCAGTTGGATATACAACAACGCGAAAGACGTGAAGACCGAGATTGACAACACTCTTCGCGTCTTCGCGTTAAATCGAAAAACAATAACGCAAAGACGCGATGGCGCAAGGAACAAAAGTCTCCGGGTATATTTCACTGGGATTTTCGATTGTGCCGAGAGAATGTTTGATGGGGGCTCAAACAGGTGATTTACTGCGATATGCGCTCTACAGTCACCAAACACAGGACTTAAGTCGGGGGCATCATGAGAGGTGGTCGCGTACATGGGATGGGGACGAGCGGGGTGGATGTGGGGCTGATGCATCAAATGCCCGAAATTTGCTGATTCTGATGGATTCTGTGGTTTTCAAAAGATGTCAGAAGAGACTTATTCATCCTTTGCGCCTTCGCGTCTTGGCGTCTTGGCGTTTCTCTGATTTAACGCAAAGGCGCAGAGACGCAGAGC
>JAYEFS010000030.1:0-5920 GCA_034658695.1 Methanobacteriota archaeon
CCGGGGCAGCCAGACTCTGCTCAACATCGACAACTTCGATGACCCATGGAACTACAGGCTGCTCGTGAGCACAGGTTTGGTCGGCGAGACCAAACCCGTGAACGCGGACCTCGTCGAGACCTTCAACTGGCTCCTGGGGCTGAAGGTAAGGCACATCGACAGGATCAGCGGTTTCCAGGTGGTCGAGGGCGAGAACCCAAATGGTGAAAAGGTCCTTGTCATCTGGCGGAAGATCCGGAATTTAGCCACAGAGGACTCAGAGAGCACAGAGATAGATAAAGAAAATTCCTCTGAGTCCTCTGTGCTCTCTGTGGCAAAAGAAAAAGCCAACCGCAACCTGGAGGCATTCTTCACCAAGCAGCAATACAACACGCTTGATTCCGAATTCGACGTGATTTATGTCAACGGTGACAACAACCTGATGAACGTGCCGCTCGATCCGGACAAAGAAGGCGTGGAGCCGCGCTACAAGGTGCGGCTTATAGAAGAGGAGTTCAAACGGCTCATGTTCGATGTGAAGGAAATATAAAGATGGCAGTGATAAGATACCATGAGGGTCGGTTTCCTCCCGAGAGACTGGACTGGGCGCAGCTGGTTCCGCTTATCGGTCCTGCCAATGCAGCGGTGGCCCGCTACGATGGCATGTTGGCGGCCATTCCCAATGCCCATGTTTTATTGAGCCCGCTGACGACTCAGGAAGCGGTACTCTCCTCTCGTATCGAGGGCACCCAAGCCACCATGGGTGAGGTGCTGGAGTATGAAGCCCGTGGAGATACGGATGAACCGTCGAGCCCTAAGGAAGTCGATATCTGGGAAATTCTCAACTACCGCATAGCGATGCGGGCTGCTACGGAGATGTTAAACGACCTGCCGTTATGCCAGCGTATCGTGCTGGAATGCCATCGGATTCTCCTCAACAGCGTGCGCGGGCACGGTAAGGCACCAGGTCAATACCGAAAAATCCCCAACTGGATCGGTCCGAAAGGCTGTCACATTGAGGAGGCCCGCTTTGTTCCGATCAACGCGGAAAAACTGCCAGGAGCTATGTCGGGCTGGGAGAAATATATTCATGATGAGGCTACCCCGGACCGGTTGATCCAGTTGGCCCTGCTCCATGCGGAATTCGAGGCTCTGCATCCATTTTTGGACGGCAACGGTCGCTTGGGGCGTATGCTGATCCCGCTGTTTTTGTATCAAGCCAAACTCATTAAGCAGCCGATGTTCTACATCAGTGCCTATCTGGAAAGCCATCGAGATGAATACTACGACCGTCTTCTGGCAGTATCCCGCGATAACGATTGGAGCGGCTGGTGTGCCTTTTTCCTGCAAGTTGTCCGAATACAGGCTGAAGAGAATCTCGTCAAGGCCCAGGCGATTCTTGATCTTTACAACCGGATGAAAATTCGTTTTGCCGAACTAACCCATTCTCAGTATGCCATTCATGCTCTGGACTGGGTTTTCGAGCGACCGATTTTCAAGGGCTCTGATTTTGTGCATTCAGCAAAGATCCCCAAACCCACGGCCCAAAGGATACTGACACTCCTTAAAACCGAAGGGATTCTTCTGGAAGTTCAGCCCGGAAGCGGTCGCCGTGCCGCAATCCTGGCCTATTCGGAACTGCTGAATATTGCGGAGGGCCATGATGTATTTTGAGGCTCACCTGTTAGCCACAAAACAGTTTGTGGCTCATATTCTACTTTTCGTGAGCCACAACTTGCTTTATGACTATTCTATGAGCTACAAGCGAACGATATTCATCACATGAAGGTAACCAGGAATAGAGAATGACAAAACGTAGACGGGGACGAAACAGGAAATCGGCTAAAAACAAGCTCAAGTTCGATCACCGGCTGGTCCTGACCAACTGGATGCTTGAGCTGTTTGGTGTGGCCACCTTCGAGGACTTGGGCAAGCACATGCGCGATCCCGTTTTCGAGGGCTTCAACGAGGACGGTATATCCCGTTTCCACCAATGTCTGAAGCTGCTCTTCGACCGGCCCGAACTGCCGAACGACATCCTTCTGGCCTATGATGAAAATATCGTCCGGCACTGGAAAAGAATCACGGAGAAAAGAAACGCTGATGGACAGAATTTGTATCCCAAGTACTTCCAGTATCTCTGTTTGCTCTTCACGGAAATTTATCTGGATCGCTACTTCCGTGATCCCGAGAAGCTTCTGGCCGACATCAATGCTTACGCAAAGCATTTTAACGAAGGCGACACGCCCCAGCAGAATGCGATAGGCCGGCTATTCGCCACGGGTCTGCCAAAGGACGCTCAGATAAAGACCTACACGCCGACGGACCTGCGAAAGTTGGCCTTCTGGAGCGCCACCGGCTCAGGCAAAACACTTCTCATGCACGTCAACATCCTGCAGTACCAGCATTACCAGAAGCTGAACGGCCGGGAGAACGACATTAACCGGACTATTCTGCTTACCCCAAACGAAGGGTTAAGCCTCCAGCATATTGATGAATTTCACCTTTCCAATATGGATACGGAACTGTTCGATAAAGACAGACCCATGAAGTTTGGAATTCAGGTCATCGACGTCCACAAACTCCGCGAAACCACAGGTGAAAAAACCGTGTCCATCGACGCTTTCGAAGGCAACAACCTTGTCTTGGTGGACGAAGGTCACCGAGGCACAAGTGGTGCGGAAGTCGGTCACTGGATGCAAATGCGCAACCGGTTATGCGAAAAGGGATTTTCCTTCGAGTACTCCGCCACCTTCGGCCAGGCCATGAAGGCAAGCGGCAACAAGGAACTGGCCCATGAGTATGCTAAGTGCATCCTCTTTGACTACTCCTACAAGTACTTTTACGGCGACGGCTATGGCAAGGAGTACCGTATCCTCAACCTGGAAGACGACTCGAATGAAGAACACCGCCGCCGGTACATGACGGCCTGTCTTCTGGCGTTCTACCAGCAACAGAGGCTGTTTCAGGACAGGCAGGAGGAACTGCGACGCTTCCTGATCGAGAAGCCTCTCTGGATATTCGTGGGCGGAAGCGTCACAAAGAAGCCAAGAAAGAAGGACGTTTCGGACGTAGTAGACATCCTCCTGTTTCTTGCTCGCTTTGTGAAGAACCGCGACGAAAGCATCCGCTATCTCGACATGCTGCTCAGCGGCAGTTCAGGTCTTCATGATTCCAAGGACCGCGAGCTTTTTGCAGGGGCCTTTACCTACCTCGGACAGCGCGGGCTCTCCGGGGACCAAGCGTTCCGGGACATCCTGGCGGTACTTTTCAACGCACAAGTTTCCGGCGCGCTGCACGTCCGGCGACTCAAGGCAGGCGGCGAAGTTGCCCTGCATATTGGCGAGGACAACGAGCCTTTCGGGCTCATCAACGTCGGCGATCCATCGGGTCTGTGTAAGCTCTGCGAGGAACACCCGGAGGACTTGGCTGTCACAGACAGCGAGTTCTCGGATTCCCTATTCCGTCGCGTTAATTCAGGTGATTCAACGCTGAATGTGCTGATTGGCTCAAAGAAATTTTCCGAGGGATGGTCGAGTTGGCGCGTGAGCACGATGGGCCTCATGAACATCGGCAAGAAGGAAGGCTCGCAGATTATCCAGCTTTTCGGCCGCGGCGTCCGCCTGAAGGGACTGGATTTCTGCCTCAAGAGAAGTAATCGCATCGTCGGTTTCAATGCTCCGAAGGACATCGAGCGGTTAGAGACGCTGAATGTGTTTGGAATTCACGCCGATTATATGCGGCAATTCAAAGAATATCTGGAGGATGAGGGGCTACCGGCCAACGAGGACCGCATAGAATTTGTCCTGCCAGTGGTCAAGAATCTTAGCAAGAAACCTCTGAAGACAATCCGTCTCAAGGAAGGCACCGATTTCAAGAAGCAGGGCCCGAAGCCCACGCTTGACACGCCGGACGAACACCTTAAAAAAAGCCTTCTTGTCGTGGACTGGTATCCAAAGATTCAGTCTCTTGCCAGCGCTCGGGGCCAGGCAACGCTCGATGCCACCACACCGAACGAAGCATGGTTCACTACCGATCACGTTGCGTTCCTTGATGTCGAGGCTCTGTATTTCGATCTCCAGATGTTTAAGAGCGAGCGAGCCTGGTACAACCTGAACCTGAGTATGGACAGGATACAGGGACTCCTTACTGACAATAGATGGTATGTACTCCACATCCCGCAGGAAGAGATGGAAGCGCGGTCATTCGAGCAGGCGCACCGGTGGCAGGAGATCGCATCCACGCTACTTCGCAAATACTGTGACCGGTTCTACAAGGTCCGTAAGGCCGAATGGGAGAAAGATCATCTCGAATACAGGACGCTCACCGGAGACGACCCCAACTTCATCGACGACTATTTGTTCCTCATCGACCAGTCGCGGCAGGATATCGTGACCAAGCTGGAAGAAATCAAGGGCATCATTGAAAAGAGGGAATTGCGAAATGTCGAGTTTCAGGGGCTTGCCGCCGTCATGTTCGGACAGCATCTCTACCAGCCGCTTATCTATGTGAACAGCGATGTCATTGAGGTTAAGCCCGTTTCCTTGAACGAGGGCGAGCGTGACTTCGTTCTGGATCTCCAACAGCATTGCTCGCAGAACAAGGACTTCTTTAAGGGCAAAGAACTCTACCTGCTGCGGAACATGTCTCGGGGCCGGGGAATCAGTTTCTTCGAAGCAGGGAACTTCTATCCGGACTTCATTCTCTGGCTTCTTGTTGATAAAAAACAGTGCATCAACTTCATCGACCCCAAAGGCCTGCGCAACCTGAAAGGTCCGGATGACCCAAAGATAGCTTTCTACCGGACCATTAAGTCGATAGAGGAGGACCTTCGCGTGCAGGACCCGAAGGTCACGCTCAACTCCTTCATCATTTCCAACACACGACTCCCCGAGGTCGGATGGTGGGACGGTGGTATGACTAAAGAGCAGTTCGAGGAGAGACACGTTCTCTTCCAGCAGGAAGACAAGGGCACGTACATAGAAAAGATGCTGAAGATGGCAGTTACGTGAGAGCAGAGGGAAGCTTATAAATGACGAACGAGGAAATAGCACGATTCTTCAACGACACCCGGGCGTTCATCCAGGGTAACCCCGACCTGCGCAATTCATGCAGATGATAATTTTCTGTCTGTGTGGGTCTGTGGCCGACAAATCATCCAATCCATGAAGACATGAAACGCAAGCTGCGGAGTCTATAATGCACATCATCCTTGGCTACGAACTGGACACGGGCAGCTATCCGGATGCCCTGGGAAATGATGAAGCCCGGCAGGGAGTTGTGGTCCTTGGACCTGCTGGCCTGGTGGGTGTTTTAGAGACCCGCCTGGGACTTACACGTATTCAGACTCACCAGGCAATCCGCATTGGCCAGTATCTGAAACGATTGAAAGAGGCCGACAATAATAAGCGGTTCTATTCAAAGTCAATTCGTGTAGATGCCTGGTCAACAGCCAAGCAGGTGCTTGCCTGGAGAGATGAGCTTTGAATCACGTGCTTCCGGACGTGACAGCTCCTCAACGATAGTATGAAGGTGTTCGGCTCGAAGATTGAGCTGCGGAAATAGCCGGCGATACGCTTATAGGACTTTGCCCCCCGAAGCCGGTCAGCGAGAAAGGCATGGTCGAGCCTCTGGCGGCGCGATAAGAAGCGGTTGATAGTGGTCATACCGTTTGTGGATGTTGTAGCCATCCTTTACATTCAAGGATGTCCCAGGCAACTCTGATATGCTTTTCCTGAAACATTCGTTTGCGGTCATTCCAACCATAGGTTTTGCTGACCGCTTGGTCTGCTGTTGTGGCGCCTTCGCGGTTTGCGACCCAGTGGACAGTAGACAGAAGTTCCATGCCGAAAGGTGTTTCAAAGCCGGAAATGAGATCGACAACCCTTTTGAAGTGTTTCCGGGTGGAAGGATGATCTTCGAGAAAACTCTCCGCCTGTGG
>JAYEFS010000031.1:0-5909 GCA_034658695.1 Methanobacteriota archaeon
TTCTCATGGCATATCGTAAAGCCATGGAACTGTTACCCGATGAACCTGTATTCAGAGAGAATTATGAGCGGAGGCAGGGCAATCTCGAATGATGGGGGCGGTGTCGTGGTTGATCTAACTGTGAACACGAGAGCGATCTATGCTCATACAGCATGATTGCCAGCGGGAGGATTTTTGTTTTTGCGCCTTTTTCGTTCCCTTAAGCATAATGGGGTGGAGTACTCGTTTCGTGAATTGCTCTACACGATAAAATCCGGAAGGTCTGCGGTTGGTTACTATGGGCATGAGATGTTTATGGAGAAATGACTTTACGTGAATCGCCCGATAAGGGTGAGTGTCGAGTTGGCAGGGATATTCAGAATCTTAAAAATTGGGGTGCTGCGGTACGATGTGAAGCTGGAGCCTTACCCATACAACGTGGAATACGTGCGAGATTGGGTATATTTTGCTGGGTCGGCTGATAGCGGTTATGGGTTGGATTTAGTCTTCGGTATTTTGGGATCGGGGGATAGTCGAATGGCTGCGGCTGTTTTTGGATTTTCAAAGTTGAGTTTTAAGACCATTTTCTAAATCGCTTAGGTCTTTGTTGGCATGGCGTTTGCGGTCGGTTGAAAATCCATCACCTCAACTGTTCGGACAGCAATCGTCCGAGCCTGTGCATAATATAAGTGGATGTGACTGTGCCACAACTCAGCATCCCTTGTCATACCATTCGTACGAACCAATTAGCGAAGTGCCGTGTTCATGACAAACACCTTGATTCGCACATCTTGCTGCGATAGATCAGCAGCTTGGATGTCGAATCGATTTTGTGCTTCGTCAATGCTGCGTTTTGGACATCCTTTCTTTCTGTAGTCCTCGTCATCCCATTGGTCGCAATTGAACCAGCCGACAAGGTACATGCCATGCTGGCAGGGGTTATCCTTCAAATAACGGTCAACAAGCTGTGTTTTCATTGCAGTATCTAGCTCCTTGTTCCAACACCCCTTCACCTCAATGATAACAGACACCGAGTCGTGATTTTTCCCGTTTGAACCTCGCACAACAGCAGCTATGTAGATATCCGTACGCTCTCCTTTACCAGATCCTTCACCACGACGAATTTCAACCTCACGATTGACGATGATACCTCTCTGCTTGAGATCCCCCTCAAGATGTCTCTTCACGTAATCTGAGAAGCCATTTTCATCGATTGGCCGGTACCGCTTTTTATCAACGCGGTCTTGGTCCCAGATATCCCTCGCAGAAGGCGTCTCGCCTTGCAGCGCCTCTTCCAACCGCTTCAACGATTCAATTAACACGTCAAGAAGTTGATCGCCGCTATTAACCAGACATTTCTGTGAATCGTCCGCCATCTCAAGAATATCTGCCAGCTGAGGTGGCACCCCTGTGCAACGACGGGTATTGTTCTGGGCTTCCCACAACGTCCACTTAAGCCAGTCTAGTTCTGGCAATTCGTGAGAAATCCGCTGAATAACATCACATGCCTGATGAGTCCCGCGTTCTCTGAGATACGATAAGATGGAGTTTCTCCAGTTGGTGACACGATCCCTCGGCTCCATGATGCAGGCACCATCATGTTTAGGGTCTTCAGCGTGTGGGTACTGGCGTACAAGCCAAACATATAGATCTGCTAATTGGTCATCTGTAAGCCGCTTCTCAATGCTCTCTGCGTTATGTGTTACTGCTGAAATCACTTCTCGACCGAACTTAGTGTCTTCTCGAATTGCTGGACCAACGACTGACCAACCAGCGTCTTTGGCATGGAACATGAGCGCGCGGGCTGCGGCAATCGCCCTATTTCGTGCATCTTCACTGGAAGGGAGTGGTAAAGGCACGAGCGACTCTGCAAACACCTTAGCTTCGTCAACATTATGATCGAGAAGATCAACGAGCAAAGAGCCCATACAAACAGGCTTCAACTTCGCATCCTTTGCCTTCTTCAACAGAGCATCAGCCAGACGGTCATCCCAGCAACATTCGACCTTACGAGTTATGAAGATGTAGTCATGTTCCTCATTCTGCTTATCGATTATAACCAGCAGGGCGCGAATAATATCGTCAGGGGCATGCTCGTACGCTAACTTTACCAGCTCATGATGCGGTTTGAGATAAGCAAGGATGGTTGGCGTCCACTTCTTCCAGACGTCGGTAGGGATGGTGGGGGTAAAATCGGGGGCTTCCCGCAACAGCAGTATCAATGCCCTGTAACCTGCAAACGCAAGGGGTGGCATCGTATTCGTGCCGAGCCACTCCTGCGTCTTTGGGTCCTGCTCCAGCACATACCGCTTCGCAGTCTCCACAATTCTTGCTTTGGTTGTGGCATCAGCCGCCTTCCACCCGGGAAGAACTGTAAGGTCTGACTTAAGTTCATCCCTATAAAGGGCGCTGTCCGGCTCAAGTGTCATCTCCATATTCAGACGCCACCATGCCGATAAGTTTCCAGACTCACACTCATCCAAAAGGAAGGCGATCCGTTTTGCAGGCGGTGGGTCTAAAATAGGGCGGTCATTAGCTCTATTCGCCCATTCCTGTATCTTCGAGTGATGTACCTTCATTTCCTGTGCTCTGGGCGAGTTTAGCTCAACTGGTTCGGGGAGCCATGCAAATTCTTCGGCGAGTACTGGGCTCTTCTGTCTGGCTGTGAAGATTGTATCGAACTGATTAGGATCCTGCCGATCGAAGACCCTCTCAATCAATTCTGCCCACACCCTCTGTACGTCCTGTGATTCTTCGCATTGAATACGCTCAATCATCCATGGAATGTCTTTTTCGATGACCCATGGCGTTTCAGGGTCGACCAGTTGCACCAAACACATCCCCCGATCTGGAAGCATGGGAACTATAGCGTCAATAGCCCGGCGGCGTTTCTCATCATCGCCCAACATACTTTCAAATTGTGGTTCGACAAGACCTCCTACGATCTTGTCATAGTGTTTAAACCGGGATAGAACTGATTTGGCAAAAGCCTCCTGCACATCCGGCGATTCGAGATGTTCCCACGCTTTCAGCATAATGTCATCCATAAGCTGCTCAAAGTGATGCGTTAGCTTATCCCGAGTGGGCTGACCCTCGACCCATTTCAGTGCCGTTAGCAGATCGGTCGGTCCGAGATGTTGAACAAGCTTGGATGAAAAAAATGCCCAATATGCTCCGTAGAAATTTTCGACCTTGGGATGTGTTAGGACGGTGAACAACTCTTTTGCTGTTATATGATCTGGCCATACCGCCTGAAGACCATAGCCCTTCAATTGGTCTTTATGATCGTTTTCGGATTCGCCGATGGCAAGCGGTTTCAGTTTCGCTTTTGTCGTATCGTCACCAATGTGGACTGCTGCATATGCAGCCGCCTCTCTAATCGGTGCTGGTTGAGCAGGATCGAGAGCTATATCTACGAGATCGCCCTGAAGCGTTTGTAATTCACAGGCTTCCGCGATGTTGATCGCAACTCGCCGCACAACATCGTTTTTAGCAACGTCACAAATATATGATCGAAGCTGCTCGGCTAACTCCGGATGAGCAAGCTTTTGATATTGTCCACGGATCGCCCAATCATGATCAAACGACTTCTCTTTGTCGTATAGTATCAGCAGACTCTCGACTAAGGCTGCTCGATCCTTTGTATCAGCGGTTGCTACATCACTGCGGAGCAGCACTTCAGGATCCATCTTCATAATTTCCTGAAACACCTCAGGCGCCATGCAAGCCAACCATGCCGCGGTCTCGTACAGTTGGGGAACGAGTTTTCCGTCTGGATGGGTGATCAAACTCATCATCTGGGATAACGTCATCCCGCGCTGAACCAGATACTGCGCAGCAAAAAACTCGGCATAAGTCTGATGAGCCCAACCCATGCGTTTCGGTCCGCGAGAAGAAAACAAACCAGTAGCAAGTGTTTCGCGGACAGTAGCTTCACTCACTTGGATTTCATCATCATTGACACTCTCGCTTCCACCACACAACTCTCGGACCGTTACGTCTTCACCGGGAACATCACCCGTGTCAACATCGGTCCAGATAGCATATCGGTTGGCGAAGATGGTGACCGCAGCGATGCGAGCAGCAACTGCCATGCGCTCATCCGCAGTAAATTCGCCTGCGCGCTTTGCAGCGCGATGGCTTTCGTTGGTCTCTTCACAGAGCAGTCGGCAACCTTTAAGATACAACTCATCTTGAGTCGAACGAAGTTTACCTTTCAGGTATGTGTTCAGGAGAAATTTGAGTGTGATCGGCTTAATCGCCAATGGCACCGCTTCCATCCGGTCGATTTCTTGCAAGAAAGCGTCAGCGTTCAGGTTGTTTGCCTTTGCCGCCTCAATAACATCCACCCGGCGCAGTGGGGTCAGTTCGTACACCCCAACTGCATCTTTGCCCCACAGTTCTTCCAACCCCTCTTCCAAGACGTTTGGCAAATCAGCAGTCCGGCAGGCTATGCGGAGGTAAAGTCGCTCAACTGGATACTTCTTAAATTCATCGGGTAACAGTGTCGCCAACTTACGGATTTCTAATAGGCATTCGTCCAGACTATCCAGAAAAACATGAAGCCGATGTGTGCCAGTTCTCCATGAAATAAATTTCGGGTTCCCAAACAGTTCGCGAACCAACCGATCTTCGCTTCCGTACGACTGAAGATCCAACCAGAGTGTCTGACCACCTTTTTGTTTGACTCTGGCATCGATAGCGTTTCGTTCCGCGTCCATGGTCCGGGTCTTTCCGATCCCAGGTTCACCGAGCAGTACCAAACACGGGACAGTTTCTATGGATTCAAACGGAACCAAATCGGGATTATGGATGTGCCCATACTCTGAATCTGGATCATACAGATATCCGCGATCGGAGAGGTCGATGTTACAGGTCATTGGGTGCCAGAACCGCTTCCAATTGTATCGCTTGTCAGGCATCTTTGTCTCCGCTATACTCGGCAATACCCTCC
Source organism: Methanobacteriota archaeon (assembly GCA_034658695.1). Lineage (GTDB taxonomy): Archaea > Halobacteriota > Methanosarcinia > Methanosarcinales > Methanogasteraceae > Methanogaster_C. The sequence goes on from JAYEFS010000031.1 coordinate 4,934, forward strand.
ATCCGGCGCATTCACCTCGTCTCGACAGTAGAAGCCCCTACTATGTAGCCCTCGTCGATCGCGTACCTGGCAAGGCACCTTATTCCGTTTCCGTGCAGTTTGGTGAACTTGATCATGATGTTTCACCTCCGATTGTGTAATATAGTATTATGAATGTTTTTTGTGATAGTCAAATTTTTGGCATTCATGCAATTCACTCAACGTGCCATTCATGAATGCGTCAGCGAAGGCGTTACCATTTCCAAGCCGGCAATACTGAATCGGTACGATTTATCTTGTGAGATGTAGCTTTTTGAGCTGGACTGTTCCGTGAACGCATGACGCACTGATATCCATCACCCCACCACATCGGTCTCGCCTTTTGCCACCCCGATCAACAGTTTTGTGTATCGGTGTACAGGATTTGAGATAACGCGGTGTGCTGGCGCGTTTTCAACGATTTTACCGTTGTGCAACACAGCGATTCGGTCGCTCACCTTGCGTGCAACTCCTATGTCGTGAGTCACAAAGAGCATGGAGATGCCGCGCTCGTTCTGCAGGTTAAGGAGGAGTCTCAGAACTTTTGCCTGAACGCTCGGGTCAAGAAAAGACGTTGATTCGTCTGCGATGAGCATGTCTGGCGCAAGTATCAGCGCTCGCGCTATAGCTACCCGTTGTAACTCGCCTCCGCTTAGTTCATGCGGATATTTCTGCAAAAAATACTTGTCTGCGGGCAGTTGCACCTCATGCAGGGCATCCTTTATTCTTCCGGGGGAGGTGTCATCAAATTCCTTGTGTATGTGCAGTGGTTCTGCGATCGCCTCAGATACTGTGAATCTGTGGCTGATTGAGTCTCTTGGTGGTTGGTAAACGATTCCAACTGTTTTTGAAAACTCTTTCCGGTTGATATCCGCAACTCGCTTATCCCGAAAGATGATCTCCCCGCAGTCCGGTTTGATTGTGCCTGCGATCAGGTATGCAAGCGTGGTTTTCCCTG
>JAYEFS010000032.1:0-5876 GCA_034658695.1 Methanobacteriota archaeon
TCACAAGCGGAATGCCTGTTTTCATGGAAAGCGCGGTTCCGATCGGAATTCCACTTGTGATCATCCGTAAACGGAAGTATGAGCTTCCTGGAGAGATTGCCGTGCATCAGTGTACGGGATATTCGAAAGGAGAACTGTATCTGAATGGAATCAACAAAGGAGACCGTGTTTTGATCGTGGACGATGTGATCAGCACGGGCGGCACGATGAAAGCGGTCATTCAGGCGCTCAAGCTCGCTTTTGCTGTGATATATGACACTGTTGTGATAATCGAGCGCGGCGAGGGCGCATCAGACCTGCGTGCCGCTGGCAACAGTCTGAAGACGCTGGTCGCAGTGGACGTGGATTCCAAGGGCGTTGAGATTCAGAGGACACTTGCGTGAACGATGAAGGGCATGGTTCTCGTCTCTGAGATCGGCACATATCTGAGATGCCCGAGACTGGTATACTTTCGCAGTCTGCACAGGGACGGTTACCAGAAGATAGTTGATGTGAGGTATTTATCACATCTTATTTTAAAGGAGCTTGCGTTCACATACCATCGCGCCGCTGCCAGCGATGATGCAACAGAAACACTGCATGCCGAGCTTGATCGCATCACAGGTGAGCTCCCCGCGATATATCGTGTCGAACTCTCTGGCATGGATTACTCCATGATCCCGGATGCGGCATCTAAAATCGATATCGATGCGATCGGCTCACGTATCGCGGATGTGACCCAAACGGCAGGCAGAGAAGAGATTCTCACGAAGATTACACCCTGCGCAGTCGAACACACCATGTACTCGGATGCGCTCGGGATTTCCGGCGCCCCTGACAAGCTCGTGATGCCAAGTGACCAGGGGCAGGCGCGACCGTACATCATCAGAACCGGAGCGAAGCCGGATCAGGGAGTCTGGAAGACTGATCGGTTGCAGATCACCGCTTATGCGATGCTTGTGGAGGAAACGTTCGGAACGGTTGTGGATTACGGATTTGTGGAATACGCACGCTTCTTTGATCTGCGAGAGGTTGTGGTCAGGTCGGGAGACCGGCGCAGGGTGCTGGAACTGCGAAACCGGATCAGGAAGATTAAGGATGGCAGGATGCCGGATCGCCCGCGTGAGGGGGCTGCGCCATGCGAGTTCTGCGCGTTCAGAGAGGATTGTGATACGCACCGGTCGCTTGCATCGAAGTTCTTCTGACGCTCAGTATCAGTCGCTCAGCTTTAGTTACGAGACACTATGAACGATCGGATCAGATAGATGCAGACCACAATCACCGTGAAGCTGAATGCCGCACCGAAGATCGACTCGTATTCATACTCGAACCATATACCGATCACATCCTGAACCGCAAAATAGAATTGGAATGTGGCAATCAGCGTGAGAAACATCAGGATCATGAACAGTCCGGTCTTGAAGTATCCTTCGAGTTTGTTTTGATCGTTTTCAGTCATTGTCATCCCTCCTTCTGCTGCGCATAGCCGCAACGACCATGATTGCAATCGCAATGCATGCCAGTGTCAGCACAGACGTGAAACCGGGCGTCTTCTTAGGCATACCAGCGCTAAGCGCTCTGTATTCATCCCATTCAGCCGCTTCCTCTTCCGGCACGAAGTCCTCTGTACGGACATTGTCTGATATGACCTGCGCATCTTTCGCAATCACGCGCTTTGGATTGAGTTGCACCACGCCATCTCCGCGCTCGACGATGGTGTCATTCTTCCAGATCAAGACCTCGACTATGTAATTGTAATTATCAGGCACCGCGATGTCACAACTCCTGATTATGGTGGTTCCGCTCTCGACTGCACCGGTTGATGTCCAGATTTTGTCAGCGAGCAACCCGGCATCGGACTCCCTGGCTTTGATCAACATGGGCAGATCCTCGCTTGTAAATTTACCCTCGTTTGTGAGGTAGACGTCCACCCCGATTGTCACCCTGAAATCAGTCACATTCTTCACCAGAAAGTCCATTTCCTGGACTCTTACTCCAATACCATAGATATTCGGATCCAAATCACCGATACCATCTATTTTCACCATTTTCTTATCCACAATCTCTTCATCCTCAAATAGAACAGCATCTATACGATATCCACCCTCTCTTTTAACATTGATCGATTGTGATACCGGTTTTGTCCTCTCTTTTAGGATGGTTCCGGCAGAGGTTGTGGTCTGATCCGCAAGGAGTCCTGATGACGAGTCAAACGCCTTCAGCAGGAGTTTCACATCCCCGCTACAATCATCTCCCCGGTTTTCGACGTAAGCGGTCACATTCAGCGCAACCTCTGTGCTGGTGACACTTTCCGCTGATATGTCAATGTCCGCAATTCTGAGTAGGCTTCTGTCGTGATCCTCTATGCATCCGCATGCGGCAAGCGATATAAGGAATATGCCACATAGCAGCACGACTCTGGTTTCCCCGTGCATCGTTGCGAATTACTGTGTGAAAGTATATAAATCTTTCTTGATGCGAAATCCCCTGATCACCCCTCTGACCGCTGGATTGCCCCATCTTTATAACCTTATGAGACAATCCAGTATGTGAGGGCTTGACACATGCAACTGTTATCAATTCACTCAGATTACATCGAGTACGAGACGAAGAAGAAGACTCCGGTCGCTGAAGAGATCGAACCGACCCTGAAAAGCGGTCGCATGGAGGATGCACTGACAATCTTCATCGCTGTTGAGACGTATGACGAAGCCGACCCGGGTGCCACGGCAGAAAATGCAGCAGCAGAGATTAAAAAGACCGCCGAGCAGGTGAAAACCAGCCGCATAATGCTGTATCCTTATGCACATCTCAGTTCGGATCTGGCAAAGCCAACTGTCGCTGTCGATATCCTGAAGAGCCTCGAAGAAACTCTTGCTATTGATTACGAAGTAAAAAGAGCGCCGTTTGGCTGGTACAAGGCTTTCAAGATCAGTTGTAAAGGACATCCGCTCTCAGAACTCTCGAGAACGATACGAATCGGGGGCGAAGAGGGAAGGGACGGGAGCGAACGGAGCGAAGGAAGAGACCAAAAAGAAGGGGGGAAAACAGAAGAGGTCGTATCAGAGGCTCTGAAGTCAGAGGAGAAGGCGGTTTCGCACTGGCACGTTCTCACGCAGGATGAGGGACTTTTATCCATCGAAAAGTTTGATTTTTCAGATCATCCGAATCTAAAGAAGTTTGTTGCGTATGAAACCTCAAAGAGCAGGGCTGTGGACAAAATCCCGCCTCATGTCGAACTGATGAAGCGGCTCGAGCTCGCAGACTACGAGCCCGGGTCTGACTCAGGAAATATGCGCTTCTATCCGAAGGGGACTCTCATAAAGAGATTACTCGAGGCGCATGTCATGAACACGGTGGGCGAGATGGGTGCAGTCGAGGTCGAGACCCCGGTCATGTATGACATGAACCACCCGACACTGAAGAAGTATCTTGACCGGTTTCCGGCAAGGCAGTACTCGATCAAATCCGACAAAAGATCGTTCTTTCTGCGATTTGCGGCATGCTTCGGGCAGTTTCTGATGAATCACGACATGACAATCTCACATAGAAACCTCCCCCTGAAGATGGTTGAGATGACCCGATATAGCTTCAGGAGGGAACAGCACGGCGAACTGGTGGGTCTCCGGCGTCTGCGTGCGTTCACGATGCCTGATATGCACACGTTGTGCAGCGATATGCCCGGTGCGATCGCAGAATTCAAGGACCAGTACGTAATGTGCATGCGTATGCTTGCGGATGTCGGCTTGGAGAATGATTACGAGGTTGCCATCCGGTTCACACGCGATTTTTATGAGGAAAACCGGGAGTTTATCAAAGAACTTGTCGAGATAGTCGGTAAACCTGTGTTAATCGAACTCTGGGATTCAAGGTTCTTTTACTTCGTGCTCAAGTTTGAATTCAACTACATCGATGCGATGAATAAGGCAAGCGCACTTTCAACGGTTCAGATCGATGTGGAGAATGCAGATCGTTACGATATCAAGTATATCGACAGGAATGGGGAAGAAAATCGTCCGACGATCCTCCACTGCTCGCCGAGCGGGGCGATTGAGCGATGCATCTACGCACTGCTCGAGAGAGCGCATCTCAAATCACTGGAAGGGGGCGTGCCATCGCTTCCGACGTGGCTCTCCCCGACACAGATCCGACTGATACCGGTCGCGGAGCGGCACCTCGAGTATGCAGAGGAGATCGCACGTACGCTTGACGAAATCCGGGTCGACATCGATGACCGCGAGGAGACCGTCGGGAAGCGGGTACGCGCCGCTGGCAGGGAATGGGTTCCATACACCGTTATAATCGGCGATAAAGAACTTGAAAGCGGCGTTCTCAGCGTAACCGTCCGCTCTGATAAGGTGAAGGTGGAAGAGACGGCTCAGGAGCTCAGTTACCGGATCTCGTCTGAGACCACGGGCATGCCGTACCGACGGATCAATCTGCCGGTGCATCTGTCGGAGCGGGCGGTCTTCTTTGGGTGATATCGGGCTGATGAAACCGGTTGCAGATACCATTTTTCGTCAGTGCGCATCCCGGAAACACGTCTGACGTCGCGATTGTTCAGCAATTTCCTGAAAGTGATACGATCAAAGGGAGATAATCGAACGGCCACGGCTGTTTTTCAGGGTTCCGAAGTTGAGTTGTACTAATAGGCGAATGACACGTATTCCAAAATCGGTAAAATCACTGGGACCGTGTCCAGCCGAACCGAATAGATAACAGAGCCAATCATGCGATCACGTCAGCCTGACATACTCTGGTGTGGGTTCATACAGCTCCCCCTGCGTCTTGAGCCGTCCGAGCACCTCTTCGACATACGCCTTGTCAAACCCTTCCGCCTCAGCCCTCGTGTAGATGCCCCCAAGCATTCCAATAAGTTTTATAGCCAAGAAGCTAAAAACAGGTTGTGGACAATGCAAATAATACCCCTCACTTCCGAACAGGCAACCCCAAAGACCATCTGTGGGTTCCGAGATGTTAGCATGCTCCAACAGGACATAGTTAGGAAGTTGTGAAATATAATGGGACACGGAACCATGTGCGGAACGATGAAAGCAATTGACTTCTTTTGTGGCGCAGGAGGGATGACTTGTGGCATGTCCCAATCCGGCATCGAGGTATTAGCCGGGATAGACAACGATCCGAATTGCAGAGAGACCTACGAAATCAATAATCCGAACTCCGAATTCATCGAGACTGATATTCATGATCTATCCGAAGACGAACTTGCCAGAGTAACAGGGATTGAAAAAGACGATGATTCATTGTTGTTTATCGGATGTAGTCCGTGCCAATTTTGGACAAAAATCAATACTTGCAGAGACAAAAGTTCCGAAAGTAAAAATCTATTGGGTGAATTTCAGCGGTTTGTTTCATGGTTTAAACCCGGTTACATTGTAATCGAAAATGTTCCGGGTTTGTTAAATAACAAGAAAGAAAAAGTTCTTGATGACTTCCTCAACTTTTTGGATAGTGAATCCTATGTTCATGATCATGGAATCATTAATGCGAATCATTACGGGGTTCCTCAAAGTAGAAAACGATATTTGTTAATAGCCACCAGAGTTTCGAACAATATCCAAATCCCCGCGGAAAAATATGACAAGAATCTTACCGTGAGGAATTGTATCGGGGTGCACAACGGATTTGATGCTGTTGCGGATGGTCACAAAGACAAAACAAATTTTATGCACACAACGGCACTCCTTATAGAGAAAAATAAAAAGCGGATTAGAAAGACGCCCAATGATGGAGGGACTCGTTTAAGCTGGAAAGATGACCCTGAATTACAAATAGATGCGTATCGTGACAAAGATACTATCTTTACAGATGTTTACGGACGCATGTTCTGGGACAAACCCGCGCCCACCATCACCACTCGGTTCAATAGTTTATCC
>JAYEFS010000033.1:0-5870 GCA_034658695.1 Methanobacteriota archaeon
TATCGATATTTGTGAAACGCGCCGTATTCAGCGCGCCACTTATCTATTGTCCATTGAGGACGGGGTGACAAAAAGGAACAAAAATGGCAAGGTTTTGGGATGTGGAACTCACCCGAATATGGAGAGGTTTCATCACCCCAGGTTAGTAGTACTGTCGCACCCCTATATCCCGCGCACCAGATCCCTGAGCGCGTCTCCAGGGTCAGGAGCCCGGATGATCCCGGATGCGAGCAATACGCCAACTGTGCCAAGTTTCAGCGCAGCCTGCATGTCCTCGCCCTTTGATATGCCTGCGCCGCAGAGCACCCGGACATCGGGATTGATTCCCGAGACCGCGTCCGCCGCACCAGAGACGATCCCGGGATCCGCCGTTGATACGGGGATGCCTGAACCGATCAATTCAGGGGGTTCAATCGCAACAAAATCCGGTTTCAGCGCTGCAGCGGCTTTTGTGGTTGGGATATTGTTGCTGCATACAATCGTTGCAAGACCGGCGCGATCCGCTGCCTGAATCGCAGAATCAATATCAGCGAGCGTCAGTCTGCGCTCCGAGTGATTGATCAGTGTTCCGATGGCGCCAGAATCGCGTGCAGCCTCTGCAAGCACAGACCCGGTGTGGCTGCCCGGACCGATACCATCGATGTGCTGCGCAAAGACGGGAATTCCGATCTCTGCTACTGCGCGGAGGTCGGACAGTTGCGGCACCGCTATGATCGATATTCCGGTTTCGTTGCTGACGTCAGCACACATACCGGCAATACGGACGGCATTTTTGCCGGTTGACTCCGTATATGTCTTGAAATTCAATACCACCAGTGGAGTTTTCATCTGTTTCATCATGCAATCTCCTGTTTGGCGTATTGCATCCGAAATTGCTTAAAAGTATCGATGCTGCTCTTGAGTCTGTGACATTCTACGAAATGCGTCTTGTGTGTGTTTAGCTGAGGCGAAAAAACCACGAGATTTCACGAGATTGGCACAAGAAGATGACAAGATGTTGGTGATGTGTTTGCATTTTATACCCGCCCCTTTCATACTTTCTCGTGGAAATCTGTGTTGATCTTGTGGTTGGCTAAACACGTACGGTGTCTTCAAGCCACACCCGTCACAACTCCGGTAAATTCTCAAACCGACAATCAATGGACCAAACCGTTTTCCTGAAAACTATAAAAACCTTTTTTGGAAATAATGATATGGTCGAGTATCTTAATTCCCAGAATCCTGCCAGCTTCTGTCAATTGCTCCTGGATCTTCAGATCGCTGTTGCTGGGTTCAAGCGCACCGGAAGGATGGTTATGAGCAAAGATCACAGAGGCGGCTCTATCAGTGATCACATCAGCAAAGACCTCGCGAGGATGTACCTGACTCCGATCCAGCAACCCCACTGTCACGGTTCTATCCTTGATAACTTCATTAGCACCGTTAAGAGTGATACAAATAAAATATTCCTGCTGCTTGTTCGCTATCCGGTTGATTAAAGGCAACACATCCTCAGCAGTAGTTATCTTGATCGATTCCGTACCGATGTACCTTCTTGCCAGCTCAAAACTGGCTAAAATCTGCGATGCTTTTGCAGGTCCGATACCAACGATCTTCGTGAGTTCTTCTAACGACAGATCGCCTTTCTTTTTTGCTACCAATTTAGCGACTTTGTAGGAGAGAGACCTCACATCCCGCCCTTCACCACCGCTGCCGCCACTGCCAATGATTACTGCGACCAACTCATCATCCGCTAAGGAGTCCACACCTCTTTCCTTCAGTTTTTCTCTCGGACGGCTGAATTCGGGCAGATCTTTGATAAGTTTCATCTCATAACACGTTCAAGCATTCTTCGATCTCACTTCTTCAGATACTTTTCTATTTCAGATATGTGCTAAATCACCTAAATCAGTATCAACTTCAAAAAGTATGGTGAAAACCATCTTCAGTCTTTCTGAAAATATACGGAAAACCTCAATCTGTGGAAATCATTGTTAATCTGTGGCTAAAAGCCATTGTCAGCCACAGATTAACAAGGATTACACTGATTTAAGGTAACATTTGCGTAGATTTATGAAATACGCATCTACGATAATTATCATAAATCGCCAATTTTTTAGATAGTACCTCGGAGCACTGTCTGGAAATCCAGTGATTTTCGTAATGGTCAGTTGGATGTACAACAACGCAAAAGACGTGAAGACTGGGATTGACAACACCCTTCGCGTCTCTCCCGCCTTTGCGCCCTTCACGTTAAATTGGAAAACAATAACGAGAAAGACGAGAAAGACGCAATGGCACAAAGAACAAAAGTCTCCGTGTGTATTTCACTGGAATTTTCAGTTGTGCCGGTGTGAATGCAGCATTTCCGTCACACAGACAACGTCGGCTTCCGGAATCATCAGAATTTCGGGGCGTATAACCAACACCCTTAGTTGTGGCATATTATCCCATCCCCCCACTTCACAACAGCCCGTTACCAGGCTGGGTGTGGGATTCGGTTCTGAGGTGGTGGCTAGCCGTTCCTCAGGCTGGATTGTAACAGAGCTGCGCGAGTATGAATTTATCTCGGCGCTCATTGTCATCTGTGGTTTTCCGAAACTTTGTTTCGAAAATATCAAAAGTCTCCGGGGTTCTGGTCACTGCAACGCGAGATACCAAAGACCCGTATTTTTCTTGCCAGAAAGTACAGAATCGCAATCAGGCGACCAATCAACATACCTGAGTAGTTACCCTTTCTGAAGTGAATACGAATCTCACTTCCTGCGAAACCCTTTCGCAATGACATACGTCTCCGCGCTCGCCTTCCGCGACGCCTCAGGCGAATGCGCACGCACATTCCTGAATTTCGCACGCACACTCTGCAGATAGTTTGAGAACAGATCACCATGAAACACCTTGACAACGAAGTTTCCGCCCGGTTTCAGAATCTCTTCTGCACAGAGGAGCGAATGTTCAACCAGATCAATCGATCGCGCATGATCGTAGCTCCAGTCGCCGGAAAGATTGGGCGCGGCATCAGATAAAACGACGTCCGCGCTTCCGATCAGTTCCTTTATCTTGTTGAGTGTGTCCTCTGCCGTAATGTCACCAACAATGGTTATGGCGCCGTCGATTCTGCGGATTGGCTGCAGATCAACGCCTATGGTCGTGCCACCGCCTGATAGTTCCTGCGCCATCTGCACCCAGCCACCAGGGGCAGCGCCCAGATCGACAACAGAGTCTCCGCGTCGTATCACGCGAAACCGCTCATTGATCTGTTTGAGCTTGTATGCTGCCCTTGAGCGATAACCGTCCTTCTTTGCCATCTTGTAGAAATGATCATGCCTCTTGCGTGCCATCACGTACTCATCGTTGAGATGTCACATAACATGAACGAAGCATACGTGAATGAAGCACTGCAAAAGAAGATGGTGCGCGTAATTGATGCGATTGGGGATCGCAAAAGCTTGCTGATTGCGTTTTCTGGCGGCGTGGACAGCTCGGTTCTCGCACGCCTTGCAGTAGAGAGCAGAGCGAGCGTACTTGCGGTCACCGCGGACTCGGAATTGCTCGGAGACTGTGGACTTGCGCACGCCAGAGCGGTTGCAGATGAGATCAGAATAGAGCATGCGGTATTCGATTTTGGGATTCTGAAGCGGCGGGAATTCGTAGAAAATACGCATAACCGGTGTTATCACTGCAAAAAATACATGGTTTTAGAATTAGTGGAAATCGCATCCGGAAGTGGTATTGAAACTGTTGCGGATGGGACGAACACGACTGACCTCACAGAAGATAGACCGGGATATGCTGCAATCAAAGAGGCAGGTGTCTTCACGCCGTTTGTGGATTTCGGATTGGAAAAGTTAGAGATACGAGAGATTGCCCGGTATTTTGGACTCTCTGTTGCGGATGCACCTTCTGAATCGTGCTTTGCCACGCGGATTCCCACTGGCATGAAGATTACTACTCAACGGATCTCTCGAATCGTTCAGGCGGAATCGGTGCTGCATGCACACGGCATGCATGGCGTCCGTGTCAAGATCAGGGGTCGCGACGATCTTGCCTGTGTTGAGATCCAACCGCGCGATCTTGAGCGGTTTATGGTGGTGCGCGGGGAAGTGGCGGCAGAATTCAGACAGATCGGATTTGATCGTACCGTGCTTTCACGGAATCATCGATTGTGACCGTCTGTTGCAACCGCGTCTGCAATCAACGCCCCTCAAACCACGCAATCATCTGTCGCACGCCATCCTCGAACCCGACCTTCGGATCGAATCCCAGTTCCCGAATCCGTGAGATATCCGCGTAGAGCGTGTTAACGTCGCCAGCCCAGGTCTTGCCGCCGTATTGTATCTCCGCTTCCGGCGAGATGATCGCAACCATCAGCTCGGCAAGCGCTCTAATCGAGACCGGATTTCCGCCGGCAGCGTTGTAGACTCCATGACCGCGCTCGGCAACCAGCGCAAAGGCGTCTGCCATATCAGAGACGTAGCAGTAGTCCCTGATCTGCTCGCCTGTTCCGAGGACCTCGAGAAAGAGCGGGTTCGCTCGCAGCTTCTGTATGAAATCGTACATCACATATCTTGGCTGCCTTGTTCCGTAGGTGTTGAAGATCCTTATTGCGGCAAAGTCGAGCCCGTATGTCTCTTTGAATGCGAACCCGTACCGCTCGCCAGCAAGCTTCGAGGCACCATAAGGCGAGATCGGGTGCAGCGGGTGGTTCTCGTCAATCGGCGTCTGCACTGGCTCGCCATAAACCGCTGCAGTCGAGGCATAGACAACCTTCGCAACACCCGAGTCCAGACACGACGTCAGGACGTTGAATGTGCCGAGCGCGTTTGCGTTGAAGTCGTATCTCGGCTGCGCAACAGAGTTCGGAACCGATGCGTTCGCGCCGATATGAAATATTACATCGATATCCGCATCAATAACGGTCTTTCTGACCAGATCAAAATCGCTGAGACCGCCTTTCACAAATTCCACATTCTCGTTCCCTGAGAGATTCTCTTCCTTTCCTGTGCTGAGATCATCCAGTGCCGTCACACTGCAATCGCCCGCGAGGCGGTCCACTATATGGCTTCCGATGAAACCCGCGCCGCCGGTCACAAGAACGTTCTTTTCTTTGAGCGTAAGCATGCACACCACTTTATCAGATCGTTCTCTTAACCTTTTCAGAGGATTTTTCGGGGCGGGTGGGGGGTTGGGCGAACACAAGGTTTAAGACTATGTCGCCATGATTGATGTGTGGATATGTGAGCCGCTATAACTCAGTTGGTAGAGTGCATGGCTGTTAACCATGATGTCACAGGTTCGAGCCCTGTTGGCGGCGTACGGGCCCGTAGCTTAGCCAGGTTAGAGCGCTCGGCTCATAACCGAGAGGTCCTGCGTTCGAATCGCAGTGGGCCCATTTATAATTCCAATGAGGGTTTTGTGGGGCGTCTACAAGGAGTTGTTGGACGCCTTACAAATATCGTAAAAACTTTTTAAAATTCTGTTTAACTTGTTAGAAGATAGTAACAAGGGTGCCACATAGCTAAATAAGTGTGAAAGGTAGATTGTATACTATTTTTCTTAAAAATTGTTCTGAAGATGTGAGGACTGTCGCGCCATCTGGTGTCACAGAAGATTCTGATGCTGCAAAAGTATGGGTCTCTCTGCTGTTTTGTATGAGCATTACAGCAGCGATAACATCGACTATAGTAGATTGCAGGGAGGACGTATCGAGTTATGATAAGATATCATACCCCATCCATACACACAAAATAGCGGAGAGCCGGTCGGACACTCGAACGCCACACAATGGGACCGCCCCCAGCATTACCACAACATTTAAAAGCGATCAATCCGTATATCGCATGCTGTCAGATATGGCAGCAGAAGGAGGCATTACATGTCACAGAGCAATG
>JAYEFS010000034.1:0-5865 GCA_034658695.1 Methanobacteriota archaeon
GATTTTTGCATCAAATACTGAACGAAACAAAAACGGGATCAGTTCGGTGTAGTGGTTTCATTAGTCCGATTATGAACCCCGCCTATCAGTCCAATTCTTTCACGGTGCAAGAAAAACCAGTAGCAACCGGTTCAATCCAATTGGAAAGATGCTTTCGCTCCAGTACTAAAATGAAACAAAAATGGGACCAATTCAGTACGGGGTATACACATCCTTTCATCACCCTAGGTTATGGCAAAGAAGATTAACCACAGAGGACGCGGAGGGCGCAGAGAGTTGCTTTTTTCTCCGTGTCCTCTGTGCTCTATGTGGTTTTAACCCATTCCAGAAGAGATTAAAAGACTCTGATCACCAACCGGGGGATTTTTTGTTCGTTGCGCCATTGCGCCATCGCGTCTTTCTCGTTTTTGTTTCCCGATTCAACGCAGAGACGCGGAAGACATCGTTAACCCACGTCTTTTGTGCTGTTGCACATCCGACTGACCATTACAAAAGCCGCAAATAAAGCGCAGTCTGTGAAACAGCGACTCTGTTTTGTGTGCGCCAATTCTGCGGCTCTACCGCAGGACGGTAACGCTTAACCCATAGTAACCGCCAACACAGAAGCATGAAGGGGCAGAATACTCACGACCACGAGAAGAAGGCGTCCGCTATATCAGCGGTCTCGCTCGTGCGTGACGGAATGATCGTGGGAATCGGAACAGGCTCGACTGCCGCATTCGCCATAGCCGAACTCGGGAGGCTGGTTGCGGATGGGCTGGATATCATCGGGATTCCGACATCGTACCAGTCAGAGATTCTTGCGGCGCAGCAGAAGATACCGCTCACAACGCTCACAGAACACCCCGAAATTGACGTAGCGCTCGATGGTGCGGATCAGATCGACAAAGATCTTGTAGCGATCAAGGGAGGGGGTGCGGCACACGCAAAAGAGAAGGTGATCGCGTCCGCCGCATCGATAGTGGTTTTGATGGTCGGTGAGGCGAAGGTGGTCCCCTTGCTTGATCACGCAGTCCCGATCGAGGTTCTGCCTTATGCGGTGACGCTTGTGGAGCGGGAGGTGCGTGCACTCGGCGGTGTTCCGACTCTTCGCATGGCAGTGCACAAGGACGGTCCGGTGGTGACCGACAACGGGAACTTTGTAATCGATTCCGACTTTGGCACAATCGATGATCCGCGGCGTCTGAACGATGAGATCAATGACATCGTTGGCGCAGTCGAACACGGGATATTCCCAAACGTGGATGAGGTGCATATTGGCGGCGCTGATGGGGTCAGGGTGCTTACGCGGCGCGGATGATCGCGGGGATGGGGATTGCGCACATGGCTCTGGCAACTTGCGATAGGAACCGCAAGATTTGTAATGGCAAGATTTGTAATGGTCAGTTGGATGCACAACACCGCAATTGACATAAACGACTACGGTTGGGAATACAACTACAGAGGGACACGGAGGATCGGTTTAAAGACTGCCAAGTAGGGGTAAGTGGTTTATGGTTCACCAGGCAGTATTGTTTTTGCAATACTGACTCAGTGTTTTTTTGAGCAGCCTATACTGTCGTATGCGGAGTATGATCACAACATTGAGTCCGGAAGGCATGGGGCAGACCGGGAGGTGCTTGAGGAGGGGGGGGCTGATGTTGTGGACGAGTTCAAAATGATATCGAGAGTGTTGTTCGGAGCAGATAATATTTTATAGAACTGGGCGGATCCATAAAGCATACATGAGTAATTGCATAGATGGGTGGTGTAAATGGCATCAGAAGTGAAGGGCACAATAATAGTTTCAAATGATTTGGTGAAGGGTGTGGTCATCGGGGTGCTCAGATCCAGAGTAGAAGAGATAAACCAGAAGTTGAATGACATTTATGAGAACATGGGGTATTTTGAGAGAAAATATGGCATGAAAACGGAAGAATTCTATAAAAAATTTGTGAGTGGGGCACTTGGGGATGATATGGACTTTTTCGAGTGGAAAGCATCGACAGAGATTCATAATGAGTTAAAAGAAGAGAAAAAGGTGTTGATAGAGGCAATTGGATGATCGAAGACTATTTTGAGTTTTTGAAGAAAGTTGCCAACAAACATCCATCCGTAAAGGTGTTCAGACTCATCAAGGAATTCGTCGGTGTTAAAAAGGGTTTTATTAGGTTTGTAATCCGGTTGAGAGATGATTCAGAACTCCACGTCTTTGAATATGTCGATTCCTCTCTGCATAAAATAGATTACTCATACAACTGGCAGGACAAAGAGAAGCGGTTGATAACGAGGTGGGATAACGCCCCGCATCATTCAGAAATCGAAACGTTTCCCCACCACGTGCACGTCGATTTAGATATAAAACCATCAGAAGAACCGACATTTGTGGAAATACTTAAGAAGATAGGAGAGGGGATCTGAGAACCAATAGATCAGATATGGGTGATATGAACACGGTTCTTGCAGGTGCGCTTGCTGCCTCAAAGTCCCATATCGAGATTAGTTATGTCAAGGCAGGACTGAAAGGTCGTCGGTGAATATTGAGGATGTTAACAAGATGCGCTCCTTCAACTGTGATATCTAAATCAATCGAATTCCAGAACTTCAGCAAATCGGAGGGATACTTTCAAATAAAGGCAGGACAACATTTAAGATAAAGTTTAACAGAGATAACATGCCGCGTTGGTATGGAATAAGCAGGTTTACGACTGGAAGCACATTTACATTCACACCAGCATCGAGACGTAAGGGGGCAACAGAGACCAGAGGGGGTAATATGAAAACAAGGGCAGCAACCATCTCAAACAAGAATCCGGGCGAAGGAACAAACGACCCGCTCCAGGAATTGAGAAAGGAGCCTCGCTATAAAATACCCGCGTAAATCAACAGGAAAAGAGCAGATGAAGATCCGAACAAAATTTCTTGTCGTCATGCTTTCGCTTATCTTGATTACTGGCATGGCTACAATCTTAATCGGCAGAACCGTCTCAACAAGTATCATCAAAGAACAGGTTGGCGATCATTTGGAGACGACCGCACAATTGCGAGCACACCATATCGAGACGGTTTTGGATTGGTACAACCAGGAGGCTGGAACGCTGTCAGTAGCAGTTCCTTTCAGGAATATGGTGGATGAAAGCAAAAATCGCACTCACTACATAGAGATAGCTAATCTAAGGATAAATAGTACGATACGGGTCAATGAGGATATTTCAGGGATTAGACTTCTAAATAAAAGTGGAACCGTTGTTGCTTCCGGTTATGCGGATGTTGGATCTAACAATAGTGCGAGTGAAATATTCTCAATTGAGAACGAAGAAATTCATGCCAGGGATCTTCGTACTTCCGTATTCACCGGAGAGGATATTGTGAGTGTGGCAATGCCGATTCTGGTGGATGGCAGATTCTCCGGGGCAGTTATTGTGGATTTTGATGCGAGGAAAATATTTAAAATAGCAACAGATAGGACAGGTCTCGGGAAGACCGGAGAGATCTACATCCTGAACGGGTACGGCTACATGATAACTCCGCCGAAATTCAATAATGATACGCTCCCGAAACAGGATGTTGATCCGGAGTATTTCAGCAGCGCAGGTGATTACGAACCGGAAGCAACGTTATACAATAATTATCGTGGCGTGGATGTACTGGGGGCTCACGCACCCATACCTGTGATGAACTGGTGCCTGATGGCAGAGGTTGAGGAGGTGGAAGCGTTTGCACCGGTCAGCCGACTGACTACTACGATGTTTTCGGTCCTTGCAGGCATTTTACTTGTGGGTGCAGTGATCTGTATCATAGTGTCCGGAACAATAACAGACCCGATTGTGAAATTGCAGCATGGTACCGAAGAGGTGATGAAAGGGAACATGAATTATAAAGTCGGTACCGGAACGGATGATGAGGTTGGAGAACTTTCAAGAGCGTTCGATACGATGACTGCCAACCTGAAAGAGTCCGGAAGGGAACTGGAAGAGTATAGCAGAGGTCTTGAGACCAAAGTACAAGAGAGAACTGCGAGGTTGGATGAGCTACTCAAGGAGAGTGAGCGGCAGAGGATTGCGATATCTGAGATGTTGGATGACGTCACTAAAACAAAAGATGATCTGGCGTTGACCGGGGAGAAACTGAGGCAGAAATCCGAGGAACAACGAGCACTGCTCTCAACCATTCCGGCACTTGTCTATTTCAAGGACCGGGATGGTGCTTACATCGCAGCAAACAATGCTTTTGCCGATACAATCGAAACTCCTGTGGATGAAATCGCAGGCAAGACCGATTACGATATCTTCCCTGAGGCGCGGGCGGACACCTACAGGGGGTCTGATCAGGAAGTGATGGAATCCGGAGAGCAGAGATATGATATCGAGGAACTCACCACCGGACCAGGTGGTGAACCGATGTGGATTTCCACAAGCAAAACCCCTTTCTTTGATTCTGATGGCGTCGTCATCGGCATGGTCGGGATGACACTTGACATAACCGAGCGCAGGAAGGCAGAAGACCAGATAAAAAGAAGTCTTGCGGAAAAGGAGGTGCTTCTGCGGGAGATACACCATCGCGTAAAGAACAACCTTCAGGTCGTGTCAAGCCTGCTAAATATGCAGGCAAGAGGCGCCAAGAACAAAGACACGATCAATATCTTAACCGAGTCGCAGAACCGGATAAATGCAATGGCACTCATCCATGCTCAATTATATGAAAGCAGAGATTTATCAGAGATCAATATGAAAGAGTTTATAGATAAGTTGCTCATTCAGCTCTTCCAGAGTCATCCTGTTCAGGGCACCCGGATTACAAAGACAATTTCCATAGCTGATTATCCGGTTCCACTATCTATGGCAGTGCCCGTCGGGTTAATCATCAATGAACTGCTCTCAAACATTCTGAAACATGCTTTTGTTGGCAAGGCTGCGGGGTCAATTGCGGTCAACCTCACTGCATCAGAAAAAGGCAAGATCAACCTGAGTGTAAGCGATGATGGCGTGGGACTGCCTGCCGGGTTCGATATCGATAAAACCAGAACGCTGGGCTTGCGCCTGATAAAAATCCTCGCAGAAGACCAGTTACAGGGAACCCTGGGGGTCATTAGTGATGGCGGGACAACATTTAACATAGAATTTGATATAAGAACGAATGACGAAGCTTGATATGGGGGCGTGGGAATGTTGATTGTCAAAGACGGAGGCGTTGTGGCTGAAAGTCCGGAATGGCGATCACCGATATTGGCTACGAAACGGTTGCTGTTGGTCGCTATAGGGGGTTTTGGTGCATTGGTTACGACACTTATTGCGGAAGCCATCCTGACAACCCCCATCCTGCTCCAGCTTATAACGGCATTTTTAGCTTTGAGGCTGATTAAGGTCACCGGGATGCAATAACATGGGTATCCATTGCGATAGCCCTTTTCTTCATGGCGGTCAGGCGATGTATCTCATTATTCCGGTTGATTTTCGAGGACGCGACGTACCAGCCCGACCCGACCGCTGAATTGGGCACTGTCTAAAAATCCAGTGATTTCCGTAATGGTCAGTTGGATGTGCAACAACGCGAAAGACGGAAGACCGCGATTGACAACACTCTTCGCGTCTCTGCGTCTCTCTCGCCTTTCTCGTTAAATTAGAAAACAATAACGCAAAGACGCGATGGCGCAAAGGACAAAAGTCATAGGGTGCATTTCACTGGGATTTTCGATTGTGCCGCTGAATCGGTTGCCCTTGCTACATCGGCACTCCTGCTGGTCGGAGTTACATGGATTGCACCTAGGGTGATGAAAGGATGTGTATACCCCGTACTGAATTGGTCCCATTTTTGTTTCATTTTAGTACTGGAGCGAAAGCATCTTTCCAATTGGATTGAACCGATTGCTACTGGTTTTTCTTGCAC
>JAYEFS010000035.1:0-5817 GCA_034658695.1 Methanobacteriota archaeon
CGGTTAAAATATCAAGTCTTGGATATATACACTTTACACTTTACGCTTTTTACGTGCCTAACGTAAGACTAAAAGTGTGATAAGTAAGATCGAGGGTGTAGGGTGGCCGACTGAGCGGGAATTGCTGATACACTGCCTGAGCTTACCCGGGCATTGGGGGTAGAACCGGAATATGTGGGTAAGAACAGGTTCGATTATCTTGTAGAGGTTGAATCAGAGGAAAAAGTGCGGAATATGAAGCCGGATTTTGATCTGCTGAAGAAGGTTTCATGTCGCGGCGTCATTGTGACTAGCAGGGCAGATGCCGGCAGATACGATTTTGTCTCTCGATTTTTTGCACCCGCAATCGGGGTTGATGAAGACCCTGCGACCGGTTCGGCTCACTGTTGTCTGGGTCCTTACTGGGAATCCCGGCTGAAGAAATCCGAATTCGAGGCTTTCCAGCTGTCTGGAAGAGGCGGAGTTATTCGGGTTAAAGTCGTGCCCGGGTCCGATCGGGTTATCCTGAGCGGCAGAGCAGTCACAGTGATCAAAGGAGAGCTCGTATATGGATGTTAGGTTTGTTCATGTTAATCTGGTAGCGCAGGACTGGAAACTGCTTTCGGACTTTTATCAGCGTGTTTTCAATTGTGAACCTGTGCCGCTGGAGAGAAACCACAGAGGAGACTGGATTGATGCCGCAACAGGTGTTTCGAATGTTAACATCCAGGGAATTCATATTATCCTGCCCGACTGTGACAAGAATTGCCCGACTTTGGAGATCTTCCAGTATAACAGAATTAGCGAAGCGAAACAACCCGCGATCAACCGACCTGGATTGGCACATATCGCTTTCGCAGTGGATGATGTAGAGATGGCAGTAAAAAGAGTGATCTCGAATGGTGGTTCGCAGTTGGGGGAGATAATCACAGAGCACATCCCACAAGTCGGTACGATCACCTTTGTATACGTCAGAGATCCTGAAGGCAACATCATCGAACTACAAAACTGGTCGAATAAAATAACTGATTAGATATCACTATGGTTGAATAAACATGTTCGAGATCCCGAAATGGACGCACGATGAGATGCAACAGACCAGCGTGGACTACGCAAGCGTAGAGCAGGTGCAGCGGTACGATGACGTGCACCAGAGGTTTCGCGACTACGAGAAGGATAGCGATGCGATCATAAAACTTCTCGAACTGGATTCAAACAGCACGGTTATCGACATGGGTGCAGGAACCGGCGCATTTGCACTCCATGCTGCAAAACATTGCCAGAAGATCTACGCGATGGATGTTTCTCTTGCCATGCTGAACCGCTGCCGGAAAAAGGGCGAAGAGATGGGGCTTTCGAACATTCTGTACTGCCACGGCGGCTTCTTGACATACAATCACGAGGCAGAGCCAGCAGACGCGATGGTGTCGATAGCTGTCCTGCATCATCTGCCGGATTTCTGGAAGCTGGTCGGTCTTGGAAGAGCAGCCGGGATGTTAAAAGCGGGAGGACGTTTTTTTCTGTTTGATATCGTGTTTCCATCAGAAGCAACAGACCTGGAAGACCAGATCAACGCATGGATCAGATCAATCGCGGAGCGGTCGGGACCTGAACTCGCAGCAGAAGCAGAGATCCACATCCGAGAGGAGTACAGCACCTATGACTGGGTGATGGAAGGATTGCTTAAGCGTGCTGGGTTCGAGATCGAGAGCGCCGAGTACGGCGACGGATTTCAGACAACATACGTCTGCACCAGGAGATAGCGCAGAACCTGTCAATAAACAAAAAGGAGCGTGCAGGAATGAGAAATGAAAAGAATAGCACCGAAAGCATTGTACACGGCACAGATAGTTACCTGCAGAGCCTATTGGTGACAAATCCCCTGCAAGAACCCGTCATGCGCCGTGCGATCCATGCACTCAACCTCCCGCCGGGAAGCCGGGGGCTTGACGTGGGATGCGGGATCGGCTTGCAAGCCATCATGCTTGCAGAGGCAGTGGGAGCGGCGGGGCATGTCACAGGCGTTGATCTGTCCCCAGAGTTTCTGGCTTACGCGAGAAGCATTGCAGAGAAGGCAGAAATCTCTGAGCAGGTCTCCTTTCAGGAAGGGGATATGAACAACCTCCAGTTCGATGACGATACCTTCGACTGGGTGTGGAGTGCGAACTCTGCAGGATACGCGTCCGGAGAGCCCCTGCCAGTGCTCAAGGAGCTTGCACGGGTGGTGAAGCCCGGCGGAAGCGTGATCATCCTTGCATGGTCATCCCAACAACTGCTCCCGGGCTATCCAGTGCTTGAGGCACGTCTGAATGCAACATCCTCAGGGATCGCCCCGTTTGCAGAGGGGACGGCGCCTGAGCTCCATTTCTCGCGCATGGCTGGGTGGTTCCGTCGTGCGGGATGGAGGATGTTACTGCCCGGACATTTGCAGGCGATGTCTGCGCCCCGCTATCTGATGAGATCCGGAGCGCACTTACCGCGCTTATTGGGATGCGGTGGGTGGATCTGGAAGCTGAGCTGTCAGAAGGGGACTGGGCGGAGTATCAGCGGCTATGTTTGGCTGAATCGCCGGATTTTATCTTGAATCTACAGGATTACTACGCGTTCTATACGTATTCGATGTTCAGGGGGCGGGTGGTGGGGTGAACGCTTTTTTGGGGGGCATAACCTAAAACCAGCTTGATCTATCTCGATTTTGCGTTGCGGATTATCAGAAGGAGAATTATCAGAGCGCTGAGCACCAAAATAGGCGCAATTACCGGCATTAGATCTTCTGCAAAATAATGCAGAACGGTGTACACAAATACGTGAACCGCGATATCGGCAGAGATCTCGATAGTAGTTCTTTTCTGATGATCGATCTGATTTTCCTCGCTTTTGAGTTGTGACTCGATACAGGGTTGTAGATATGAGAGAACTATGGCAATGTCGCTTAATGTATCTCCAAGCTCACTTTTGCGTATCTCTATTGCAATCTTACACGGGTACTCTCTCTTACCCTCTGGAAGAATGTCGCAAAACATTCCCAGAATGTCACTAATTCTGGAAGCAACCCTTTCATTCTGCAGATAGTCACGATCCGAGAGCTCTCCTGCCCATTTGTTAACCTCCATTCCGAGCGGTTCATACGGAGTGCCCGTGCCCCGCGTCTCCCTGCACAAAGCTTCTGCTTTCTCCTGGATCTCGCGTATGATCTCCTTTATCCGATCGTCGATTATCGGCAGCCCGCGCCGCAAAACCCGCGCTGCACCCGGTGCGCCTTCCTCTGCATCACCGATTAAGTCTGCGGCGCGGTCGCAGTATCGCCTGTAGGTGTTGAGTCGGATTTTATGGCGCCGAAGTCCATTACCTTCTGGGCTTCTTTCAGCGCGTTTGCAAGGTTCTCTACGGCTTCGATTGATATCTCTTTATTCTTTGATCCTTCCGATGCGCTCTTTGCCTCGGCAAGATATTTCTGCACCTCGCCTTCTGCTCCTGCTTTCCCGAACGTTATCGTGTAGAACGATCTGTAAAACGGAAGACAGAAACTGGATGGATTATTGGAGGAATGCGCTTCATCTGATGATCTCTCGAAAAATTTAATGGCGTTGTTCAGTTCGCTCTCGAAATCATCCTCACTTTCTGCCTCGGTTGCCTTGAATATCGATGCTCTGCCCAGAGAATAGTTTGCAGACACCCGCACCCCACTCTCATCATCTGCTGCCAGCCGATGCAGGTCGCCCTATGCCACATCTTTTTCGGGGAGGTGCTGAAAAGCGATCCCGAGCGCATATGCTGCACTAAACCGCACAGAACCGTCTTCGTCCTCTGCCAGTCGATGCAGGTCGTCCCATGCCTCATTTTTGTCAGGGACTTGCTGAAAAACAGAACCAAGCGTACCTGCTGCACGCCGTCGCACACTATTATTTTCGTCCGCTGTCAGCCGATGAAGGTCGCCCCATGCCACATCTTTTTCGGGGACATGCTGAAAAGCGGAATCAAGTACATATGCTGCACACCACCGCACAGAACTGCCTTCATCTGCTGCCAGCAGGTGCAGATCATTCCATGCCTGCACCTTGTCAGAGACGTATTGAAAAACAGAACCGATCGCATTTGCTGCAGCTGCCCGCACACCACCGTCTTCATCCGCTGTCATCTGAATCAGGTCTTTCCATGCCTGCGTCTTGTCAGACAAATCTGCAAAATTGTCACTGAGTTGCTCCACCGCCTCTCTGCGTTCCTCGACCTCACCGCTCACGGCATTCCTGCGAATCTCAGCCTGATCGACCATTGTCTGCACCTGATCACCCTTATGCGCCCGCACACTAAAAATCATCGCACCAAAAATCCCTCCTGCCTCCAACAGCGCCCACACCCGTCCGCGAGCAACTACCCACCGCCGCCGCATATCCGCGAGTCACACCACTTCATGGCGTTTCTGGCGCACTGGCTGCGCCGATGCTCACGTATCCCATCTCGCAGCCATCGGCGCACACGACCCAAGCCCGCGGACGCAAAGCCGTGACGGCAGCATCACCTCCTCGACACCCCCATAATCCGGCATATTAGATGTGCAGCGGCGATAGAACTCGATTTTCGGTGAAACGTAAATTGCAGTCCAAAAGGAGTCACGCAGGTAGGACACGTTCCACCCTTTTCAAACGTCCATTCTTCAATCGCGTTGTTATCATTGGTACTACTACATATTTTCTGTGACGATGAAACGGCATTACATTTCAATTCACCGAAAGTCAGGTAGAATTATAACCAGGACCCGAAAGAGGGAGATATCAGTCAGAAAGGTGTTGGCTTGAAAAAGATTGTATTCCATCCTTATTCGATCGTAGACGGGAAGTATGGGCGGCGAATCGCGCAGAAGGTACACGGAGATCATTTTGTTAGAGTCGTTTCCGAGGAGCACGAAGACCATTTGCTCATAGTGACGGCATACCCGTCGAAACCGGAGCGGTATCTGGGGGCGTACAAATGATGATAAAATACTTTAAAGACATCGATATACTGAATATAGAGCTTCATGAAGGCGAGTTTGGATACAGCGAAGAAATTGCTGATGGGGTAATCTTCGACATAAGTCAGGAAGGCGAGATACTGAGTATCGAAGTACTGGATGTGGCAAAGAAGTTTCGTAAACCTGGCTGTGGATCTAGGTTTTCGAGAAGTATGTGGCAAGAGCACCCCAGACGATGGTTTAAATCGTGCCCGGGGCTTTGCGCTCCAGCTCGCAGCCAGCCGCCCCGCCAGCGTCTGCGCCGCATCCGACGCCGCAGAAGACGCGAAAGATGGGGCTTGAGTAGAGAGGTTTATGTATCAATGCTTTAGGAATGATCAACAATGAAAATTCGGTTTTACATAGACCCGAAGACAAAGGATCCACACATCCACCGCCATGAAGTAACCGAACATGAAGTGGAAGATGTCCTATCGCACCCCGGTGAAGACCGTATTGGGCACGAGGGGACACGAGTTGCCATTGGTCCGACCCGATACGGCAGGTACCTTCGTGTTATTTATGTGCCAGAACCAGAGGGTATATTTGTGATAACAGCATACGATTTATCAGGAAAAGCACTGATAGCTTACCGAAGACGTATGAGAAGAAGGAGAAAATGAGACCGAATAAACTCCCACATGGATGGAATGAAGAGCGGGTACAGCGTGTTTTAGCGCATTATGAGAGCCAGACCGATGAAGAAGCCGTTGCCGAAGACGAAGCTGCTTATGAAGATTCCGGAGATACGCTTATGAAAATTCCATACAAATTGGTCCCCATTGTCCGTGATCTGATTGCGCAGACCAGTTCTGCTGAACATGCGAAAAGTTAGACGTGTGGCGATT
>JAYEFS010000036.1:0-5752 GCA_034658695.1 Methanobacteriota archaeon
ACGCGCCGTATTCAGCGCGCCACTTATCTATTGTCCATTGAGGACGGGGTGACAAAAAGGAACAAAAATGGCAAGGTTTTGGGATGTGGAACTCACCCGAATATGGAGAGTTTTCATCACCCCAGGTAAAACTCAATCTTCAGTCTTTCTGGAAGATGTGCATAAAAACCTCAATCTGTGGAAATCGGTGTTAATCTGTGGCTAAAAGCCATCGTCAGCCACAGATTAACACGGATTACACTGATTTAAGGCAACATCTTCGTAAATTTATGAAATCCGCATCTACGATACTTACCATAAATCACCGATTTTTAGATGGTGCATAGGTCACCACTTAATTTGAAGCGGATATCAAAGATTGAATGAACCTCTTTATCTGCTAGCATGTTGTATATGCCTCGGACTTGTGTATCTTATAGTCAAATTGGCAATTACAAAAATCGCAGTTTATGCCGGCGCTGAGTATGGCTAAACACGCACCCATTCTTTGTGGGCAGGCAATCTTGTCAATGATACGGATGCCCTGAAATTGTTCAAACTGGATACTGAAATCTGCACGCCGAACTGATTTAGAATCTTGCCCTGTAATTGGGATGCTGATATACTTCTGTTTTCCTTAACTATAGCTATTACGTAATCTTTTATTCTTTCTGTCAGTTTTGTGTAATTTCCATCTTTTCTTTCATCTCGAAGCCCTTCCTCGCCATATTTCTGAAGTATTCTGCGATAGCGATAGTATTGTGCGCGAGGAAATGGGACGGAATTCTGGTTAAAATAGACACTAACAGGTTGTTTTAACTCTCCAATCTTGTGGATAGTGCTTAGAATTTCGTATATTCGCTCCTCTTCTGACATTCGGTATGAACTATGTGTTTAGCCCATATAATGGTATCTCATCCAGGATGGCAAGAAATTTGATTTATCCGAAAGTCCTGTGATAAAAACATCATGCCACCCTCCCGAAGTCGCCAAACCCCGCACTTAAGTTTGTAGCTCGTGCATTGCGATTCATCGTTTCGCGCATACGATTCCACACATTCCGATGATGCCATTCCTCCGAAACTGCCATATCCACCACCCGACCGCGCCATGATAACATCCACAAAGCACAATCACCTCACAATCACGCCCGGTTTGTGGGGTGTGTTGTACAGACACCATGTGCCATTATATAATTTTATGGTGTATACAACGCAATCGCCACGGCAGAAGCTCCGAAATCCACTGCTTCCAAACGAGAAGATTCCGGATAGCCTGAAAAATTCCTGATTCTGATGGATTCTGTGGTTTTCAAAAGATGTCAGAAGAGACTTATTCATCCTTTGCGCCTTCGCGTCTTGGCGTCTTGGCGTCTTGGCGTTTCTCTGATTTAACGCAAAGGCGCAGAGACGCAGAGCGGTGCCCGCGGCCCCACACATGTGAAGGTACCGATAGCGACCACAGAAAACGGCAGAACCAGAAAAATTCCGGATCGGTATTGGAACGCGCTGGTATTCCTACCCAATCAGCTTCCGGATCGCGGACACATCGACACAGCCCTCAACAACCTCTGCGAACTCCCTGATCCCCTCCTCCCGACTCATGACATCAAACGAGACATCCTGCAGCGAGATTCCCTTTCTGGCATAGATATACTCGAACAACGCCCTTCTCACATTCTCGTTCTCGAAGACACCGTGCAGATACGTCCCGAACACGAGCCCGGACTCGCTGATGCAGCCATCGTCCTCAAAGACCGGGCTGGATGACACGGTCTCACCGGTATGTATCTCGTAACCGGACACGGTCTCGCCGCTGATGCTTCCGAGAATCGGTCCGCCCGCGGTCACCCGTTTCACCACCTGACGCGTCTGTTTCTCGTAGCTCTCAAATCGTGTCGTAACATCGAGCAGCCCCATTCCGGAAACCTCGGTTGCGCAATCCTCAAATCCGCAGTCCAGAATCGTTCTGCCGAGCATCTGGTATCCGCCGCAGATCCCTATGACCGGAACCGCCCCCCCTTTCGCAATCTCGGTTATCCGCTGGTCCATTCCGTGCGCCATAATCTCCAGGAGGTCAGCGGTCGTGTTCTTCGTTCCGGGAATGATGATTACGTCAGGGTCTCCGAGGTCTGAATCGAGCGGGACGTATCGCACGTTTGCGAATGCTTCGAGCGGCTCAAAGTCTGTAAAATTCGAGATGCGCGAGAGGCGTATGACCGCGATATCGATTGGATGCTGAGCCGCTTTCTTGTCCGAGATTGAGACCGAATCCTCGGATGGAATTGCGATATCCGCATAAGGAACAACTCCAAAGACCGGCAGCCCGGTGAGCTCCTCGAGCTTGCGGACTCCCGGCTCTAAAATGCTATAATCGCCGCGAAACTTGTTGATGATGAATCCCTTCACGAGGGTTCTTACGTCGTCGGGGAGCAGTGCCATTGTGCCATACAGGCTTGCGAATACGCCGCCACGTTCGATGTCCCCGACCAGTATGATCGCGGGTTTGACTGATCTGGCGCATCCGATGTTCACAATGTCCCGGTCGTATAGATTAATCTCGGCTGCGCCCCCCGCGCCTTCGATTACGATGAGATCGTATGTCTCTTCGAGCCGCGCAACCGCATCGTCCACAACATAGGATATCTCGTCGATTGACTCGTAATAGTCGCCTGCTTCCCGATCATACGCGGGTCTGCCAAGGATTATCACCTGCGACGTATGATCACCTTTTGGCTTCAGTAAAACCGGGTTCATGTCTACAGTCGGCTCAATTCCAGCCGCCCACGCCTGTATCGCCTGCGCAATCCCGATCTCACCGCCGTCCTCCGTGATCCATGAGTTCAGGCTCATGTTCTGAGCCTTAAACGGCGCAACCGACGTTGATTTTGAGAATATGTGGCATAACGCTGCGACCAGTACACTCTTTCCCACATGGGATGCGGTTCCAAGGATCATCAGATGTTTTGGCATTGTGGTTGGGGATATGTGTGCAGATGATTTATTGGTTTGTGTCGCATCACAGTTTCGCACAACCGTTCATGTTATTTTGTTAGTCCATAACAAAATGCCATTGATCCGTAGTATATAACCATTTTGAGCACTGCTATCGGATTAATATGTATACTACAAAACAACATATATGCATAATCGTAACTTTCGCAGTTGCACTGATTTCGTGCTGCTGCGCCCCTGTGAACGCATGGTCAAATGGCGGCTACAGCGATAGTTCGGACAATGTGAAGTATGGCACACACGACTGGATTTCCGAGCACGCGCTTGACTTTCTGCCAGCGAACGAGACACAGTACATAGCTGATAACCTCAACTGGTACCTCTACGGAACAGAACTGCCTGACAACCCATATCCGGATGATGGCATCGGCGACACAGCCAGACACCATGTTTATTTCTATGAGAACGGCAGTCTAATGGATGATATGTCAGCGGTGAGGGCACGGGCTGTTTACAACGATACGCTGTCGTTTCTGAGCAGCGGTGATCGTGTGAACGCGTCGAAGCACGCCGGTATCATGACGCACTACATCGTCGATGTAGCGGTCTTCGGGCATGTGATGGGCGCAAAGACCGATTGGAGTTCTGAAGTGCATCACAGCGACTACGAGAGCTATGTCCAGCGCAGGACTGACAACTACGTATCAGAAGCATTCGATCAGTACATCGAGTTTGACGGGTCGCTGGAAGAGGTGAATGCGTACGATGCAACAATCCGGATAGGTAACGACACGACATTCGATACCGATTGCGAAGGACACGGATGCATCTGGATGGATACGCATTACAACTGGAGCGATCCCGAATTCAGAGATGAGTGTGGCGAATCTCTCAATCTTGCGGTCAACGCGGTCTCTGACGTCCTCCACACGCTCTACATCGAGGCGCACCAGACACAGCCACAGCGCGGCGACCTCAACGATGATTGCCAGGTGACATCAGCCGATGCACTCATCGCGCTCAGAATGGCAGCAGAACAGGAGTACAGCGACAGTGCGGACATGAACAAGGATGGCAGAGTGACATCGGTTGATGCGCTCATGATCCTGCAGGATGCAAGCGGAGGGTCGGTGGGCTGAAGGCGGCATCACATATTGTCAGGAGGTGCTTGGGTGTGGGCGTCTGCTATGTCGGATGTCCCACCGACCACCTGAGTGGACTTGCGTCCTCATGTACTATGAGGCGCTATGCGGGAAATGCCACGCTGGTTTTGGCTTACCAGAATATGATTTCTCACCTGAGAAAGTTGACTGTCTGATTTGTCATGCACCAAACTACACGAAGACGGCGTCAGGACCGGATCCTTCAGTTGTTATTGAAGATATTACTCCGGATATTGGTTTACCGACTCGGGAGTATTGTCTGCGTTGCCACGCAACAGCAGGTGGTGGAAACAACAGAAAACGCGGCGATCTTGAACTCGCGATGGGTGCGCCTAATGTTTCAAAAGACCTTGATGTGCACATGGCTGCAAACATGACCTGTCAGGATTGTCACACGTTTGATGGGCATCACGTAGCTGGTCAAGGTATGGATCTGAGGACTGCTGATTCTGACACTATTGTATCATGTGACCGGTGTCACAATGTCAATGAGCCGCCGCATCCGGAGGGCTCGATGTACAATAAACACATGGACCGAATTGCCTGTACAACTTGTCATCCTGACTTTCGGTGAATTGAACTTGCCTGTCCTTTTATCGTCACAAAACACATGTAGAATTACCAATGATAACAACGCGATTAGAGAACAGACGTTTGAAAATGGTGGGACGTGTCATACCTACGTGACACCTTTTGGGCTGTAATTTACGTTTCACCGAAAATCGATATTAGTGATAAAAATTGTATTTTCATCACCGAGTACATTCAGATGACTGCATCGAACTTCCTCCGTTTGATAATACTTGTATATCGTTACTGTACCATATTTTTCGGTAATTGAGTCACTATCAGTTGCAGGAACTGTTTTTGGATCTGAAACAATAGTATGGTCCACAATCGCACCATCTTTCCCCATAACAGTTGTTGGTGTCGTCGCGGTATCCCCACCTGTACTATCCCCCATACCAAAGACAAACGCGCCGATCATCGCCGCAAGGGCACAAATGAGGACGAATCCCACCACCGCCATAACAACTGACTTCACAGATCCGCTGGTGCTTCCACCAGTCCCTTTTGCGACGTTCCATACCATCACTCATCGACCATATCCAGATGAGCAGTGATGTGATCACACCTATGCCGATGCCCCAAAGCATCGCCGAGATGACCGCCAGAACGAACATGGTTATTGCCTTCGCATATTTGCCGTTGTAGACTTGCCCAAGCCCAATTATGAAGAATGATAGGATCACGGCAATCGTTGGATTTTTCGTAGATGGTGGCATCGCGACCCTCACTCCACAGTGCGGGCATATTTCGGCGCGTGCGTCGATCTGCTCTCCGAAATTTGAACAAAACTTCTTTGCATCGTCTGGATTTTCTGCGCCACTGTTGCTATAGAATACCATAACCACTAACCACTAACACCCACGCCATTTTTGGATACACCGCATAGTAAATGTTCGCAAAACCTTACACGATGCCGCTGGTGAGACAAGGAAGGTTTTTGTAGCATGAGTCGCAATTATAATGCAGTGAGGAGTATGGTGGGGGACGATAGGGTATGAACTTCACAGACCAGATAAAAACATTATCCGGACAGGTTTCTGAACGAGTAAGGCATGTAGAAACGGAAGAGGCGACAAAGAATGCCCT
>JAYEFS010000037.1:0-5609 GCA_034658695.1 Methanobacteriota archaeon
CGGAGGACGACACCCTGAAAACAAAAACATACAGAACAGTGAGCACATTGCTGGCTCTCCTGCTGATGCTTGTCAGCGCGGCATGCATTACGGCAGCAGCCCCGCCCGCAGCAGCAGTGGTTCCGGTACCGACGGAGACACCGCCACCAATGGAGGATGTGCCAGACGTATCTGACATGAACATAACAAAACTTCAGATCAGCCCACAACACACTGGACTGGATTTGATGCCCGGCGAGAGCGACGAAATCACCGTAACGGTGAAAAATCCGAACAACGAGACTGTATCGGTGGATCCAACCATCAAAGATCAGCCTTACAGCGACTACATCCTTGACAAGGAATGGATCACGATAACGCCTGCGTCCGCAGAACTTGAAGCGGACGGTGGCGAGGAGGAATTTACTATCAATATCACAATCCCTGATGACGCCGAGCGCGGGCACTACAGCACGCAGATCGCATTCACGAACGATGTGATGCCGACCCCGTATGCGCCGTATCCGATGTATATCAATTCACTCAACCTCTACGTCAGCGTGTGGAAGCCGCCTGTTGTGCAGATTCAGCCAAGATACATCCATGACCGGGTCGAATCGGGTAAGGAGTACGATTACACGATCAACCTGAAGAACACGGACGATTGCGATATCAAGATTGACCCCGCGCTCAAACGCGAACAATGGTACCACCACGAGATGGGAGGGCAGGCATTCGAGGATGATGCAATCACCATAACTGCGCCACCGGTTGTACAAGCGAACGGAACTGCCACAGTGAACGTGCATCTTGCAGTACCCCTCGGCGCGAAGGGCGGGTACTACTCCGGAATTGATCTGGGAATCGATGACTCATCGAGTGACGGCTGGTACGATGACTCTGAAATGGTGCAACTGAACTTTGAGGTCTGGACACAGCCGACAGAGCCCTATATGAAGGAGTTCGCAACAGAGACCGCCGCGCCCATAACAATTGAGATCGAGTCGAATCAGTACCGCTACGATATGTGTGGGGGCGGAAGCAGCGGAAGCGGTGATAGTGAAGAGCCGTCATTTGACGTTGTGCTCAGGGGACCTGCAGGCGATGAGGTCACACTGACCAAAACCGCTGTTGAGTATCAGGGCTCGGTCAATCTCGGTGGCAGCGACTGCACCCCGCCGTGGGAGATTGCCAGCACCGGAATGTATGACGAAGGCAGCACCAGTTACGTTGAGCGCTACACCGCGAACGGAGAAATCGGGAACTGGGAACTCGGGATACTTCCGCACTACGTTGAAGAGTTTGAGTACACAATAGAGATCGGAGATTCGGAGACGTGAGTACGCCACGAATGACTGAGGTGATGAACAATCATGGAAGGAATATTCACAAAAACTAGCGCTGTTCGGGGACGCGGGTTCATGCTCGCACTTCTGCTCGCACTGGTCTCTGCAGCGGCAATCTCGGGAGTTGCAACCGCAGGCGTAGATGAGTTCTATGTATCGACGCAGGAGGTGGTGGTAGAATATTCATCAGAGGTGACGGATATGCCGGAGCTAAACCTCACGATACTCCGGATCGACCCGGACTGGTACAATACGGAGTTGATGCCCGGCGATAGTTGTGAAATCACCGTTGCGGTGACAAACCCGAACAATGAGACCGTATCAGTGGATCCAATGATAATCGAGGATCCTTACAGCGAACACATCTTCGATGATGCCTGGATCACGATAACCCCATCGGCTGCAGAACTCGAACCCGACGGCGGCGAGGAAGAGTTCACAATCACAATTGCGATTCCTGATGACGCGGATATTGGGTATTACGGTGTGATGATCGCGTTCACTGATGATGCGAAGCCGTATCCGGAACCGCAACCATATCCGTCATACATCAACACCCTGAACCTCGATGTTGAGGTCTGGAAGCCGCCTGTTGTGCAGATTCTGCCGTCCCACATCCATGACCGCGTTGAATCTGGCAAGTGGTACGACTATGCAATCACTCTGAAGAACACAGGCGACGAGGATATTGTGATTGATCCGGAGCTGGCGGACGTGGGGCGATATGGATGGTACAACACTGTGCCGGCATTCGGAGGCGACGCAATCACTATCGACGCACCATCATCTGTGCCGGCGAACGGGACCGCCACAGTAAGCGTGCATCTTGAGGTGCCGGTCGGCGCGAAGGGCAGGTACGATGGCGGGATCAACCTGGGAATCGATGACCCGAGTATGGGCAGATGGGGTGGCGAAGGCGGCGAAGTGGACCTGCACTTTGAGGTATGGACGCAGCCGACAGAGCCGTTCCCAAGAGCGTTTGTAACAGAGACTGATTCGCCCATAACAATCCTGGTTGAGGCGAGCCAGCACAAGTGGTTTGGCGCATGCAGAATCGATGACGGAGACCGAGGTGATTGTGAGCCGTACTTCGACCTGACCCTTGAGGGACCAGACGGGACTGCGACGCTTGCGCCAACCATGATCACGCATCATGGCACGGTCAGTCTCAGTGGCATAAGCAAGTACGCCCCACCAGGTGAGATGGGAATCGACGAAGTGTATCAGGAGAGCTATACCAGTTACACCGAAGAGTACGTAGCGAACGGCACAATCGGAAACTGGGAACTCGGAATACTCCCCCACTACGTCGAAGAATTTGAGTACACAATAGGGATTGGGGAGGCGGGTTGAACAACGGGTGGAGAGCGGAAGGGTGGGGGGCGCGGCCTCACGTGCCCCTCACCCTTTTCATTTCCTTTCAATTTCCGGTGATGACATGTTGAAAATATCGACACAAACACCAACACTGACATCAATCACACTCATACTCGCGGTCTCAACAGCGCTCCTGATCGGCGCAGGCTGCGTGGAGACCGGGCAGAGCAGCCAGTCCTACAACGTCACATGGACTGGCACGCAGCCAGACGACCACGAGACAATCGAAGCCGCGCTCTCGCGCCAGATTGCCCCATACAAGGGAGTGGTGTATGACAACGTGACAATCTCAAAATCGGAGAAGGATGGCGTAACACATCTCCGTGTATCTGCTACGTCGCCTGAGTGCTCTTACCCTGATCTCTATGATTTCGCATACCCGGATCAGAAGCTTATTCGGACCGGCTATCTTCTCGAGGCAATTCCTGACGCAACAAGGCAGGACGCAATCGGAATTGCGATGCAGAACCCTGAAATTGCGGGCGTGCTACCGGATGGTGCGGGCGCTGGCGTTCCGACTGTAAGAAGAATCCTTCCCGAGACTGCAGCAGAGTTCTATTCTGAGAAGACGTGCCTGAGCATGACATGGGCGGATGCATCGGTCTCCGCGCTCGTTGATATGGAGACTGGAAGCGTGGTTAAGACGTGGGGCGCAAATACGGTGGATGAGATGGTGAGAAATGAACCGACCGGTTGAAGATATGCAGCCGTCGAGAATTGACATGGGCGACGTGATAATGTCTCCTTTTGACCTCTTGAGCGAACACCACCGCTTATTTATCCCTTTGGTGATTTGTGTAGTGTTCAATATAATTATGGAGATTGGTATATATGTGAGTACACAGGTAATGTTTACGGACATCACACCCACATCCGGATCAGACAGCATCGTTCCGGGGATGAGCTCATCCGCACTGGTCACGTACGGGATTGCCATTTTGATCGTATTCATTATATTTTCATTGATATGTGCATTGATGGAAGGATGGGTCACCGCGATGATGATGGAGATAAAAGCAGATGGTGCGATACGTTCGGGGCAGCGTTTCTCCATCATATCGGCAAATGTCTGGGCGATTATAGTGGGCACTATTCTTATGTCTATGATCGTGTTTGCCGGCATTATCTGTCTTGTGATACCGGGAATCGTCGTTGCAGTGGCTCTAAGTTGCATCGTCCCTGCAATAGTTGTGCATAACGTGGGCGCAATCGATGGTTTGAAGGCGAGCTGGAAGTTCTGCTGGCAGGGGCAGAATTTCTGGAGGCTGTTTGCTTTGCTCACAATACTGATTCTTATCGCTTCAATTCCATATATCGGCAGTACCATGCTCGCTTTTATCGGCTCCCTCTGGTTCTCCTACGCATATACCGAATATGTTCATGCAGATGGGGGTGAATGGAGTATTGATAATAAGAGTGAGTATGCCAAACAAATTACAGACCGCGCTCCGGGATTCTGATCCGATACCGGAGAAGCTGGTAATGCCTGTGGGGAGGCGGGACTGGCAGGAGTGCTGTGTGATGATTAATGACATGCAATCCTTACTCGGCAGACTTGGTGATGCGCTATGAACCTTGTTCGATCAAACGTTCTGATAAACCCTGACCGGTTCTTCAGCGAACTATCCGAAAGAGAAGTGAACCTGACAACACCCGTTAGAATCGTGCTGATCTGGGCTATCACCGATGCCATCTACGTCGTGATAGTTGGTGCGCTACTAATACGCAACTTCCCGGATGAGGCGATCTCGTCAGGCATCGTTATAGCAGTCCTTGTTATTCAGGCTATTGTTATGAGTGTTGTATTCGGGTTCATCTGGGCAGTACTGTTCTATACAATCTCGATACATTTCAAAGGAAATGGCTCATTCAAACGGTGCTTCGAGTTTACCGGATATGGTTTCATCCCTGTAATCGTTGCACCGATTATCGCGCTTGCAGTAACCATGGTCGTGCTCCACACCGTTGAACTCCCAGTCGAAAGCCCGGAATTGATGTTAGAGGCGTTGGTGCTGCAGTTGATGCAAAATTCTCTGATGAAGACGATTCCCGTAATCACATGTCTTCTTGGGCTGTGGAGTGTGTATATCTGGACGTATGGAATCAAGCACGCACGAAAGATCTCGACAAGAAACGCTCTGACCACGGTTGGCGTGCCTGTGGGAATAGCTTTCGTGTGTTACGTGAACTATATATATAGTATAATGACCATATAAATAAGGAGATATGGAAAGATGAAAAACGAAACAAGACTGAAGATACTGAAAATATCCTGCATATACGGCGGCGTGCTCAGCCTGATTCTTGTTGGTCTGTACGTCTTATTGTTGGTTGCATTCCCGGGCACCGTGAAATTCCTGCCGATTCAGATCGCTCTGCTGCCGGCAGGGATCGTCTCAGTCACCGTCTTCTCTTATATGCACCTCAATTACGCGAGGGAGAACCCGGAAGAATTCTCATGCCCCACACTGCCCGGAATCGTCATAACTGCGATCTGCCTCACGTCCGGTCTGATCTTCATCATACCCCAGCTGTCAGGCGTATTTTATGGCGATTTAGAGTCTGTAGTTCGCATGACCATCTTCGTAACACCCGGGTATATCAGCCTGATTCTTGGCATCCTCTCCGCGTATGCGGTGTTAAACGGAAGCAGAAGATCTCCGGAGGGCATCGAGCGGTGGAAGATACGGGGGCTGCAACTGAGCACGGCGATTCTGGCAGCAGGAATCGTTGTTTCAGGTATCTCCCTATCGTCAGGCATTCTTGGAGATGCCCGGATGATGTATGAACTCACGATCGATACATCGGAAGAGACCACGCTTTTCGTGCCACTGCCTGTTGATGAGTCAAATAACGTGATCGTGGAGATCGTGGATGGGCTGGAAGTAATCGAGGGTGACGCTGTGT
>JAYEFS010000038.1:0-5598 GCA_034658695.1 Methanobacteriota archaeon
AGGCAGCAAATGTGGTTGAGGATGTGCTGCAGGCAGTCGATGTCCCGATTATAATAGGGGGATCAGGAAATCCCGACAAGGATCCGGAGGTTCTCGAGAAGGCAGCAGAGGCAGCAGAGGGCGAGCGGTGCCTGATCGCCTCAGCGAACCTGAACATGGACTACCAGCGAATCGCAGGTGCCGCAAAGGAGTACGGGCATGCGATTCTCTCGTGGACACAGCTCGAGATCAACGCGCAGAAGGAACTTAACCGCAAGCTGATGAAACAGTGTGAAATCAAGCGCAGCGATATCGTGATGGACCCGACGACAGCCGCGCTTGGTTACGGTCTCGACTATGCGTACTCAAACATCGAGCGCATCAGGATCGCAGGGCTCATCGGCGACTCCGAACTGAACTTCCCGATGTCATCAGGAACCACGAACGCATGGGGTGCAAGAGAGTCATGGATGGCTGTTTCGCCGACCAAGGGCGACTCGGACTGGGGACCCCGTGAGTACAGGGGTCCGATCTGGGAGATTACAACAGGGCTTGCGCTCGCGCTCGCAGGTGTCGATCTCTTCATGATGATGCACCCGACATCGGTTCAGGTGCTGAAGACTGTGGCAGGATACCTGCGCGGCAATGGTAACGGCAACGGCGATCACGATTCATATAAGGTTCCTGACTGGGTCGGTATGAGACTTGAGTAATGATCTTGAATTTGTGCGTGCAACGGTTGACCCTCCTCTCTATGGTCTTGCTTGCCACGGCATCAATCGTCTCGTGCGATGCTGTCTCGTGGGATACTAAGCAGACCCACACACTCACAGGGGACGACGATTCGCAATTCTCAGTTGGCGCATACATTGTCAGGGCAACCGATTTCAATGGCGAGGGCGCAGTTGCACTCGAGATTACACAACGTTCGGGAGAGGCTGAGGCTGAGACCGGCGTTGTGGTTAAGAGAATGGTTCTGACAAAGGGCGGAATTTGGGACAACGACGAGATCAGACTTGAATGCGATGATGCGACCGATACGGACGATCTCGAGTCAGTGGGCAGATGGCCATGGTCTCCGGAGGCAACGATCATCTCATGGGTCGCTGAGATCAAGAAGCCCGACATCACAATCACGATCTCAACTGACGACATCGAATATCTCCACACCGACGTGGTAACTACGGAGATTACAATCGAGAACGATGGTGAATCAAACCTGCGCGATGCGCTCCTGAATATCAGCCTCAACGGGCTGGTTCCGAGCGAATCCGGGCTGGTTCGCCGCATCGGCACAATCGGAATAGCTGATTCAACGTCGTTCACCACGAAATTCAGATTCACAACACCACCCCGCGATGGAACAATACGCGTCGAGGTTTCCGGAACAAACGAGGACGGTGTTCCGTACAGCACGAGTGAATCACAAGAGGTTACGTTGAAGCCGCCGCTTGATGTACGAAAATCCGCAACTCCTGACATCTGCTGGGGTGAGAAGGTCTATGTGACCCTTGTTGTGAGAAACGTCTGGAATTACAGGATCGAATCGGTTACGCTGAATGGCGAGGTTCCTGATCAGTTCAGGATAGACGGTAACTCCAGTCTGAACCGGACATTCGATCTCGCTCCGAACGAAGAGTGGCGCTATCAGTACTATCTGGTTCCTGAGATTCCGGGTAGTTTCACGCTTCCGGCAGCGAGCGCATCATGGAGTACCAGTGGTGAGCGCTACGAGAGCAGAAGCGACCGCCCGGAGGTCGTTGTGCACGGAGCATTCATCGATGTCGCAAAGACGGTTGATCCCGCTGCCGCAGAGATTGCGATCGGCGGGACTACCAACGTCACAATCGTAATTGAGAACACAGGCGATCTTCCCGCGACAATCACACTCATGGATCGCATACCCACAGGCGCGAGTTATGTGAGCGGCACAACGAATCTGACCACTCATCTGAGAGCACGTGAGAGCGAAACGCTTGGTTATGTCATGAGAATCGACGCACCGGATACGACGATACCTGAACCCACTCTCGAATTTGCGGAGATTCTCTACGACAGAAGAACAATTGACTACACAGGCAATTACAGGGTCACAATGCCGACTGCACAAGCACAATCGACCGCGTCTCACCCGGATCAGGGGGTCTCAGTACGGGATCATGCTGCCAATGCTACTGATGATGCCATTGGCGAGGAGGTGGGGTCCAGGAATACGAATGAGACCATGAATGATGCCACGAATGAGACCACACTCAGGCGGATCAATGTGGGCGCAAAAGAGGTCAAACAGAAGATCGAATCGCTCAAAGAGGTTCCCGGATTCGAAGGAACGTGGTTGATAGCAATTATTATGATTGTTTACGCTGTTTACGCTTTTCGACGAACTTTGTGACTGCATACACCATCAAGAATGCCACGATTATGATCGCATACCAGTTCATGGATGCGAATGGCAGGGATTTTTTCAGCGTGCTGAGAACCGACGCAACGCCACGCGGTTCTACGGTCAGATTGGTAGATGCCACCCTGCCCCACGTCTTCTTTGATTCCATGGCATGCACATAGATTGTGTGATTGCCTGTTGCCAGATCAGTGGTATCGATCTCTGCAGTGATCTTCTCGGTGTTGCAGTCGAATACACCATCAACAGGCTCAAGCGGTCTTCCTTTCCCGTCCGCACCCATGAAGTCTATGAAGTACTCTGCCTGCACAACCTTCAGGTTCCATCCCGAGACCGCGGTCGCATCCAATCTGACGATATCGCCCGGATAGCATGTGTCGGGCGAGATGTTCAAGTCCCCGATTCGCGGGATTGCGTCGAGCTTCCCGATCACATGCACACCCCCAACCGATCCTCCGTGGCAGGATGTGCAGTTCTTGATCTGCCCGTGCGGCACATCGCTCAGATCGGGCGCACCGAAGAGGACCTCATGCACATGGCAGTCCACGCAGTCCTTCGGCTCCGCATCCGCATGAAGTGATGGCTCGGTTCCGAGTCCGTGACACGCCCAGCACGCCTTGTCGATCGGATCGCTCAGTATAGAATCAGAGTCTGCATATTCGTTGAGATGGGCGTGCGCTCCCAATCGTGACAGGATCGCATCGACGCGTTTGATATCCATGCCAGAACTGATGTCATGGCACCAGACACAGTCAGCAAATACTATGTCCCAACCATTGGTGAGCGGCGGCACATGGAACGTCTCCGGCTCACCGCCCCCGAAATTCTCGCCAACATCGATCCATGACACATTGTAGCCATCCACCCTGAGATCGGCTTCGTCCTCAGGGTCCTCGACATCCGCATCAAGGAGATCAGGTGATATCAGCCGCACATCACCAAGTGTGATCAGATCATCGGCACGTGATCTGAATATGCCTGAAACATTCGCACTGAAGACGATCAGATCGTTCATCGGATGGATATCCGCCTCGTATTCAAA
This sequence comes from Methanobacteriota archaeon, assembly GCA_034658695.1. Taxonomy (GTDB): domain Archaea; phylum Halobacteriota; class Methanosarcinia; order Methanosarcinales; family Methanogasteraceae; genus Methanogaster_C. The sequence goes on from JAYEFS010000038.1 coordinate 3,423, forward strand.
TGTATCTCCCGTGTGCACCACACATTCCTCCTCGACCACGGCACCATCTCGCACCAGTTCAAGTGTCGCAAGGTCCCCTTCCGTATCCACCGCTTTCACTTTCAGAACAAATCCGTCTCCAAGATCCCAGTCTTCGCCTGAGCGCAATACCACTGAGCTGTTGTCATCATAGTCAAAATCGGTAATAACTTTGGTATAGTATGTCATATCCCCCTCCCTCTTCAGTACGGTGTAGCGATTGTTTCTCAGGTAGCCCTTTACATGGCAGGCATAGCATGCGGCATTCGTGGTCTCTTTATGAATGCGCCTGATCGTCCTCCCCTCAAACGTTGCGAGTTCATCGTTTGTACCTCGCATAACACCGGTCAGGTTCATCAAGACGATTGTCTGGTTGTATGTTCTGCCATCCTCTGTGATCCTTTTCTCGTATTCGAACGGATTGTCTGTTCTCACAACCTGCTGATCGATCGTTTTTCCGTTTCGGCTCAACCGGACGATCGCATTGTTCCCTTTCAGATCGATAGAGACGACCTCCAGCATGTAGTCGTTCCGGAGTTGCCACCGATCGCCTGTGTGCATCGTCTTCTCCTCGTCTTCGACGATCATCTCCGATTCCTCATCCAGCGGATCAATTGCATCGCCCCAATCCTCGGAATTCTCCTCATCCTCGTGACAGTAAACGCAATCCGTCCAGACATGCTCCGTATACGCCATCAGTTCATCGGTTGTGCCGTAATGCGACACCCTGTACGTCTTACCCATGAACGGGTCAGCGGTCTCGAACACGCTGTTAGAATGACACGAATCGCAACCGACTGTTGTGCTGACGTTCGACGTGGTAACGTTGCCGCGGTTGTCAAGTCTGTCAGCATCCTTGAAATGCTCGTACACCATCGGTTCGCCGTATTTTGAGCGGCTGTATGTGTGGCAGTCGTTGTTGCTGCAGTTCATCTTTTTGACGCCGCTTCCTGGATGCCCCGATGGGATATCGCCGTCTCCGTGGCACGCCCAGCATGCCCTGTTAATGTCCCCTGATGCACCGTTCACGTGCGCGTGGATCCCTTTCTTAAAATCATCAGGTATAAAGTTCGGTTCTGCGGTCGGTGGAAGTGGGGGGGCTCCGAGCGGTGTCTCCGGTGCATCAGCCGGGGCATGACAGAGTGTGCACCCTGCAAAGAAGCTGTAGTCGTATTCTATTGCGAGGAATGCGTCTGAAGTTGTATCGCCCGCACCGAGACCAATGGTATAGACATACCATATCCCTGGTTCCGGGTTCTTCACGTATACATACTTGTGATCGGTGTTCTGATCGTCGCAGAGAACCATCTCAGAATCGAATGACAGATTGCTCATCGCCCCTGTTAGATTCAGTTTCCAGTCAGTTCCATATCCTTGCATCGTGGCATATTCGGATATATCCACACCCGTTTCAGAGACCGCGTCCGGACGGACCACGACCATCTCAAGCCCACCCTTGTTCCATGCCAAATTGAACGCGACGTGTCTGGTATACTCCGGAATTGCGATCGCGTACCCCCAGACCTCCCCTGCCGAGATCTCGTAGCTCTGCTGCGTACTCTCTACGATGCCGAGTCCGGCGTTAATCTTTGATGTTATGTTCCGTGGATCGTAATGCGGCTCGGAATGGCACATAACGCAGTCATTCGTGAGCTGTGGCGGTATCCCCCTGTGCCCGCCAGAGAGTGACTGATGGCATTCGGTGCAGCTCATAACCGAGACCTCGTGAAGCGAGTTGTGGCACGATCTGCACGGAACATCATAGCTTCCGCCGCCGTTCACATCAGAATGCGCATACGCAACCCCCTGCTCGTCCCAGTTGGGTATTGGTATTGCAATCTCCGCATCCTCGCAACCGGGCGGCGGGTTCGGATTGTGGCACTCGCTGCAGTTGTACGGGATATGGATCACTGGCTTGTATGCAATCGGATGGCTGGATGTGATTGTGTAGTTCAATGTGCCCGGCGACCAGCCGAATATCCGCACGATCCACGTGCCATTCTCTAATTTGCCATTAAATACGGAGTATTTCGCACGTGTGGCATTCCGCGGGCGGTATATCTTTGATCCGCGTCCGAATGATGCGGTTCCGTTTACACCCGGAACATAATAGGTGCCGTGCCAGTTGTCGCTCGTGTTCAAGTCCTGAAGTACGGTG
>JAYEFS010000039.1:0-10641 GCA_034658695.1 Methanobacteriota archaeon
AGTTTATCGGTCCGTAGACGAATGTGATCAGTCTCGGTTTCACGCTCAAGATATCCATTATCTCTTTTATTTCCGGTTCCCTGTCGTAAAAGGTTACTTCCATCATATTACGTTCCTCTGTTCGTGGATTGTGGGTTTAATGACATCGCCCATCATAATTCGATCCTTCCAGCCGCAGCCTTGAGGATCATCAGCGCGTCGAGTGAGGTGATGCGCCCGTCATCGTTCATGTCTGCCGCGGGGTTTTGTGCGCCGACGGCTGCGAGCTGGAGCGCGATTGCGGCGTCGGCGGGGGTGATCTGGTTGTCGTTGTTGAGGTCGCCTCTGGTGGCAGATGGCATATCGATGGTGACATTGACCAAACCTCCATCCCATCCGAACCATGTGTCAAAGCTGATTGGATCGCTGACCCCGATCATCTCATTGCCAGCATCATCAAACAGACGCGCTGCAACGACCATGTCGATTGTACCATCCTGATCATCCGGCAGGTTGGTCAGGTCGTACCAACCAACTGCGCCATCAGTTACATTCAGGGATGTGGTGACCAGTGGCATATCAGAAGTATCATTGACGATGTTTCCGCTCATACCACCATAAAGTTCAACTACTGCGTCCGGAATCCCCATACCGTTTCTGTCCAGTATGAACCCGGAGATGGTGTGTGCTTGCTGGTACGCGGGATTCGATGTCTCAAATTCGATATAGATGTTCTCAGATGGCTCTATCGCTGTAAAATTCCATGTTATGCGATCACTTTCAAAGACGTAGTCATCGGGTGCGAGTGTGGTTATCCAGCTCCGCTCAATGCCATGGAGATTCATTGTGATGTCTGCCTCATCGATCACCCCGCTCCACGCAGCACCCGTCTCCAGTACATAGCTGAACCAATGCTGGGTCATCTTATGATACGGCATGCCACCATAAGCTGAGAGGTAAACCCAATAATCAACTTCAACATTCTTTATCTCCATCTCCTCAAAGCTCATGTTCCACACCTGCCACTGGCTTTCACCCATAGTTATAATCTCTGTCTCTACTTCCTGTGAATTTACGTATACCCTGAAGTCATTTAGGGGATATGTATAGGAGTAGTTGCCACCCCATTCGCCGGTAGGTGGACGCCAAATGATGGTATCAGCATCCCGCCCAAGCCCGATCGGAAAACCCACGAGCAGACTTTCGTTCTCCCCCCGGTTCATCAAGGTGAAATTGCATTTTACGGTGGCATTTTCCTTATACGTATCTATTTGTACAGTTTCGTTCACCATCTGCACGTCGGTTATGTTAACTGGCTGCATGGTACGCCCCAGAGAGTATGGTGGTGCTATATCGCCTGCAACAGTGGTAGACAGGAAAACAACAAGTGCCACAAATGTGATACCTATTTTACCTGCGATTGCTGTCTGTTTTGTCATGTTTATCGATCCGAAAGTTATAATTTGTCCTTCCCAGCAGCGCAGCATTCACCGCCGCCTGCCATGATCACAGGGAGCGTTAGTCAGCCCCAGTTTACGCATTCTTCATCACCTCTCGTATTGCAAGCAGATTCAGCCGCGATTGCGGCTTGATGATCTGCTTAACCGGGTCAAGAAAGAGAATGTTCGCTTTGATCAGACCGAGTTTGATCGGTTTTGGAAGCTCGCCTGCTCTAAGATACTCCTCATCTCTGAATCTCTCCAGACCTTTGAGTATATCTCCATCATTTAACACGATCTCCTCCTCACCATAAGATATTTTGTAACCGAATTCCTTCGCATCTTCTATAAGTCCTTCAATCTGACCCGTTCTTATTCCAAGCATCTCTCTGGCTTTTTCTTCCCTTCTTCCACGGTTCACCAGTTCAACCAGACACACCGGTTTTCCGCCGCAATATTTCCATGCAACTTCCTTTTCCATATCACTGAAGTCGTATTTGTCTAAAAGTTCCATAGTCATCTCGAAATCAAAGTCGTCCACCATGAGATACCTGCATCTCCCTTCCAGCATCGCTTCACTGTAAACTCTCTCGATGAAGAGTGAATCAGATGTTACCGCAAAGACGTGACAGAGATGTAACTCCTTTGTCAACCGGATAAACAGATTGAAGAGCTCATAGATCAAATACGTATTAATCCTGACATCTCCTATCTTCTGCAGTTCATCCACGATCAACACGGGAACTTTGTTCTCTGCTATTTCCATAAAGTAATCTTCTAAAAACTCAAAAACGTCGTCATAAGTCCTTTCTCTAAAAAATAAGTCCAGAACGCCTTCTGTTATGGGTATTCCTGTGAATTTCAAACTTTTCAGGGATACTTCGGATATCGTCTTCAATATCTCTTTGTACTCCTTCTTCTCACGATCCAACTTGAACAGTGCCCTTACAAAGTCATCGTAATTTGATATGAACTTCCCTCTGAGATTTACGTAGAAAACAACGTAATCCTCTGGCAGTTCTTCGATCAGATGAGTGATCAGTGCAGTTTTTCCGGAGTTTATCGGTCCGTAGATAAAAGTGATCAGGGATGGCTCGGAATCCAGAATATCCATGATCTCTTTTTTCTCCTGTTCTCTATCGTGAAATTCAATTCTTCGCATGCTCTTCCTTCGCCTCCTCTCGGTCATAATTCTATGTTCCCAGCCGCCGCCTGCAGGATCATGAGCACGTCGAGGGAGGTGACACGGTCGTCGCCACTGACATCAGCTGCGTCGTCGTGTGCGCCGGTGGCTGCGAGATGAAGCGCGATCGCGGCGTCGGCGGGGGTGATCTGGTTGTCGTAATCGAGGTCACCTTTCCGCGACGATGTTACTGTTAGCCGCACAGGGATAATTACCGGATTCTCGTCCGGGTCATTGCTGTTGATTGTGATGTTTGCATGGTATTCGCCAAAAGGGAGACCTGCCGTGTTGAATGTTAGTGTAATGCCCGTTTGGCTGCCCGGGTCTACTGTGCCGGATGTCGGGGATTCTGATAACCAGCCCTCCCTATCTGATGGTATTGCGCCATGTAATCCGGTACGCCTGGCATCGTGGTGAAACGTTCCCCATTCGATATTACTCTGGTTGTATGTTCCGGAACAATCCCATGCATACACCCGATCATCATAAGAACCGATCACGACTTCTATGTCACCGTCCCCATCGATATCCCCCAGTGCCGGAGAAGATGACACATCATCCCCTGTTGTCTTTGGCCATCCATCCACAGTAGCGCCGTCGTGATGCCACGCATACACCTTATTGTCCAGTGAACCAATAACCACCTCTATATCGCCATCTCCATCGATATCGCCGAGCGCTGGAGATGATCTCACCCAGTGACCGGTTTTCTTTGGCCACCCGCTTACAATAGTGCCGTCGTGATGCCATGCATGCACTTTATTGCCATGTAAACTAACCTTGGTGGCATGTGAACCAACCACTATTTCTAGATCTCCGTCCCCGTCAATATCGCCCAATGCTGGAGAACGCACATAGTAACCACCAGTTGCTATTGGCCATCCATCCACAATAGTACCGTCATGATGCCACGCATGTACATTACAGTCCAGTGAACCAACCACTATCTCGATGTCACCATCCCCGTCAATATCGCCCAATGCCGGAGAAGCCACACTACCCTCTGTCGTCTTCGGCCATCCGTCCACAGTAGAGCCGTCATGATGCCATGCATACACCTTATCATCCCATGAACCAACCACCACCTCTACATCTCTATCTCCGTCAATATCACCTATTGCTGGACAAGCACACCCAGCCCCTGTTGTCTTTGGCCACCCGCTTACATTAGAGCCATCATGATGCCAGGCACTTACACCTCGCCATCTTGAACCGACCACTATTTCCAGGTCTCCATCTCCATCCATGTCGCCAAGTGCCGGATCGCCTAAACTACCAGTCACTCTTGGCCATTCTATTGGCCACCCGCTTACATTGGTGCCGTCATGATGCCAGGCATACATTAGATAGTGGGAACCGATCACGACCTCCATATACCCATCCCCATCAAGGTCGCCCAACGCTGGAGAACAACCCACTCGATGACTTTTTGTTGTACCGGTTATTTTGGGCCATCCGTCCACAGTAGAGCCGTCATGATGCCATGCATACACCTTTTTATCCCATGAACCAACCACGACCTCAAGGTCACCATCCCCATCGATATCGCCAAGCGCTGGGGAAGACATTACCCAACCACCCGTTCTCTTCGGCCATCCTGGCTGAGATGGTATGCTCGATATACCCCAGCCCATAATCCCTGTTCCATCTACTGACGTGATATTGGTAGAAGCGGTTCTCTCACCTTCTGAAAAGTTTGAAGAATCCTTGGCATTGTCAGCAGTGTCGTGCCCATATTGCGTGCTGAAAACATCAGTGGAGTGGATGATTGCATTGTTAAATACCATATCAAGAGAAGTTGCCCTGGCACTGATTGCTTGCGTCTCTACATCGTCTATAACAAAGTCCAGCGCACCAGTCCCATTATTCCCGATGGTCAAGGTATGGTCCGACACAACATCTGGTGACAGTTCCACGTCAAACGAAACTGGGCTGATCCAGATGTCTGGTGGATTACACATCAATGTCTTCGTTCGACAGTTGTTTGATTCACTGCTCTCTGCAACGTCACCCATATAATCTGCGCAAACTTTTACCGTGTCATCTGTGTTCGTGCAATTCCAGATGCAATTAAAACTCTTTGTTCGTTTCGCTCCGGGTTCTAACGAAAAAACAGAATCCGATGTCAGAAAAACACCGTCAGCAGTTAGTGATGTGTTACTTGCTCCCGCTGTTTCGTCTCCCTCGTTCTTTATCTTGTAATATATTGTGTTGCCATCACTATAAATATCAGTTATTACAAGGTCTGGCTCGGGAAGAACCGTAAATGTGCAACATTTTTCCAACACCCTTCCATCACACACCCGAGGTTCTACCTTGGAGCAAAACTTGTAGCCCCCCGGATCCCAACCAGTGCCTGGAGCAGGATACCTATAGGTATATTTTTGCACAGTATCGTATTTAATAGCGCCATCTTCAAAATCATATTTAATACTCTCCTCAGGTGGGTGATATAATTGGAAGTCAATAATATAACTGCAGTCCTGCAAATAGTTTTTGAACTGCACATAACACACGAACTCTTCGGTTTTGGAATATGTTGATTTGGACGACCAAACTCCATCCCCGGACCACCTGAGATCACACCAACAACTATGCGGGGTTATCGTGGACATGTTGATGAAATTCTCAATTGGTGCGGATTCTTCAGAAATATTAATGATTGTATCAGGCGCAAATGCAGTAATTGCAGATGACAGTGAAGCGCTTTCCAATGTTGCGCTGAAACTTTCAGTCCCAAGACCCGTTACCTTACACGTCAGATCTTCTTTCTCATCACACATCGGCTTTCTATAACGTGTCTCCTCCATATCCGTTGCATTCTCCGCCATCACCGGCGCAGCCACCATCACAAGAATCGACAGCAACACAACAACCATAAACACAATCGAGTTCATCTTATCATTCATTTCCTCAACCTCCGGATCCGTTCACCCGTACTGCACAGCCATCAGACAGCATCCCGTCATCTTCACGTATGATCCGAAATCTCGCAACCAAGCCCGCGCAACATCCCACCCATGACCAAACGAGCCGCGAACAGCATCAGAAGAGCCCGCGGGTGGTCTTTGCAGTACTATCTTAGGAGTTGGGAGCGTTATCCTGGCATCATCCGCAATTTGCCTTCCATCTTCATGGCTATAAAGCTTACTGAAGATCTTGCAGATATTTTATAAATATGCAAGCATAACCAACATCCGCTGCCAGATTGCCAGATCGATCGTTTTTGGGATCCACACATCTCACAGAGAACCATACCACCACCACCATCCACGTCCACCACCCAACCACACACCCTCCAAACCAACCCCCCGACAATTTGTGAAAAGAAGCGTATATATTCATCCGGCACATACATTATTACATCCATGCTCGATCTACAAACATTCGTAATCCCGGACAACACCAAAATAGAGGAGCATACCATCGTGATCGACGGTGGTATTCTCATCGGCGGATATTCCGGCGTCGAATACGGAATCATTGCAGAGTTGATCGCAGCCGGCGAGCATGTGGAGATCAGCGGCGAGGTCACTTCTCGTTCGGATGTCAGAATTGACCGCTGGTCTGAGGTCCACGGCACCGTGCATGCTGACGGCGATGTACATCTTGGCGAGTTCACAAAGATTCATGGCAAGCTGGTCGTCGCGGGCGATCTCGATATCGGGGATCATGTATCAATCGACGACGGATTCGAGGCTATGGGGTGGATCACGATCAAGAATCCGATCCCGGTCATAATCTTCCTGTACATGTATCTGAGCGAAATGCTGCGCCTCGGCAGAGTAGAGGATGCGGAAAAGGCGCTGGAAGAGCTGTTCAGCGACGATTCTGATAAAATTGAGATTCAGATGATGGTTATGCCTGTTAAATCCGAAATCACGCTCAGCATGATTGTGACCGACGGTCTCATGATCATTGGAGACAACTGCCGATTGCAGGGCAACGTCCGTGCAAACTCCCTGTCCATGGGGGACGGTACAACCATGTTCGGAGGAATCAAGGTAGGAAGCGCGACAATTGGCGAAAATAACATTGTTCACGGGAGCATTGACTCAAAAGGCGACGTTCGCATCGGAGAGGGTAGCCACATACTCGGAGATATCCGTGCGCGGGCGATTAAAATCCATCACAGCGTGGTGGTTGGCGGCACCATGGATGCACCTCGCGGCATCGCGGTCGAGGGGGCGGAAGAACCGGCAGAACCGGAACCTGTTGCGAAGATAGGGGCTGAAAAGGACAGAAGCGAGAAGAGAATTGCGACGAGAAGCGAGGGGAGAAGTGTGAGGAAAGCCCAGGGATTGCGCAGAAATAAGGATCACAGACGCGCAAAACTGAGCAGAAGCAGAAAACACAAGCATACGGCAGGTGGGGCATACGAGCGCAAATATTACGTACGAAGACGTGGTGGAAAGCGTAATTGACCTGCTTGTACAGTCTGAGACCCGATTGCCCGATGAGGTGGTTGCGGCGCTCACCGATGCGCACCGAAACGAGACAAATCCGATCGCAAAAGCGCAGATTGAGACGATTCTTGAGAACATAAAACTCGCATCAGAGCAAAGCGTCCCGATCTGCCAGGATACCGGGATACTGATATTCTTTGTTGAGATCGGAAGGGAATGCGCGCTTGATTTTGACATCAATGATGCGATACGAACTGGTGTCACGAAAGCAACCGATACCATACCGCTCCGTCCGAACGCTGTTCATCCGGTCACGAGAGAGCCCTCCGGAAACGTTGGAATTGGGCTTCCCGATATCACCCTTGATGTGGTAAAAGGAGATCAGATCAAAATCACTGTTCTGCCAAAGGGGGCAGGAAGCGAGAATGTGAGCAGGCTTGCGATGTTAAATCCCTCACAGGTATCCGATATCAGGCGGTTCATACTCGAGACCGTAGCAGATGCCGGAGGGAAGCCGTGCCCACCAACAATCGTCGGTGTCGGGATCGGCGGGTCGTTCGACAAAGCTGCCCGCCTTGCAAAGAGGGCGTTGCTGCGAGACGTCTGTGACATGGACGACTTCGAGCGAAAACTATTAGAGGAGATTAATTCACTCGGAATCGGCACGATGGGGCTTGGCGGGGATGTGACCGCGCTTGCCGTGCACATCGAGTATGCGCACTGCCACACGGCATCACTCCCTGTGGCTGTGAACATCCAGTGCTGGGCGAATCGGCGGGCGAGCACGGAACTGAAGTGAAACCGGAGCGTCTCGAATTTTCCTGATTCTGATGGATTCTGTGGTCGATGGCAGTAGCCCTCACGTGTGTAGTAATCACGGGTGCCAACATCATACCTTTGTGTCTCCGCGCCTTTCTCGCCTTTGCGTTAAACTATGAAATGATAACGCAAAGGCGAGAAAGGCGCAAAGATTGAAAATCCACACCATTCAGCATCTTTTGAAAACCACAGAATCCATCAGAATCAGAAGATTTCTGTGTTGATCTTGTGTACCCTCATGGTTGTATATGTGGATATCCACATAATAACGACGCGGTTACTTGAAGGTCACTCGATCTCAGCCATCTCCATAAAATACTGCCTGATTAAGTCCCTGTTCTCTTCCGGAAGCTTGTCGATGTACGTCTCGGCTGAGACCGGATTTGCAGCGTAGAGCGCGCCGGATATGAATTCCGCGGGCTTATCCTCTGTTCTGCGGGAACTGTGCCCGACGCCGGCATCCGAAAACATCACAAGCTCGATATTCGTGCCCTCAATCACGGCAACCGATGGCTTTCCGTAGATCTGCGTATCACCTGTGCCAGAGCTTGCGTCGGAGCCGATCTCACTCATGATCTGCTGGTAATGCGCCTCATCCTCGGCTGCCTCCCTCTCAGCCGCGTCAGCCGGGGTGACCAGTGACTCGAGTTGATCCGGCGTCATGAGGCGGGGGGCATCCGGCGATGACATATATGAGATGAGAGCCACCTGCCCGATGGATATCAGAATCATCAGGATAAGCCATTTTTTACTGACGATATCCGACTTTTTGACCATATTGATGTTTTCAGAGACGCGCCACGCCAGATCGTTCACGATGATTCCGTCTGCACCCCTGTTGTCATAAGCGGTGGGCAGCCGCTCGCTGAACGCAGGATATCTGGCTCCAATTCTTTTGATTACGTCTACCGGTCTTCTGCGGAGCAGGAATGTGAGAATGATCGCAGGTACAAGTGCGGCAATGGCGGTGCAGAGCAACTTCGTGCGTACGGGATATCCAAGCAGCACGAAATCGTAGGAGCCGTACTTCGCAAAGAGAACCGGAGCGCTGATGTAGAGCAACAGGAGGTAACCGAGAAGAGAGAATGCAATTATGTTTAATATCCACCCACAAACCCGATATCTGCGGGACTTCTTCTCAAGTTTCGAAACGACATCTACGAATGGATACATCATTATAACCAATGCTGTACACGGATAAAAATATGATGGGGGTTTTGCGTACATGCCCAACAACTTGCGATAAGAACCACAAGATTACACAGTCTGCGAAGCAGCGGCGCAGCCATCTCCACAAGATTTCTGTGTTAATTGTGTAATCTCGTGGTTTTATGCAGATATCCACACAATATTGAGCAGGTCCATAAAGACGATCCTGAGAATATTGAATCCGGATAAAAATGTCCCTGACGAAATTTCGGAACATTTTCTTTTAACCTATAGCGCGTACGCTATGGAACCCAAATCAACCCCCACTCCCCCTCGCAATCATTCCTCTGCGAGTATCTTCACCATATCCAGAAGCACGATAAGTTCCCCGTTCTTCAGCTTGCCTATGCCCCTCGTGTACTTAGCCTCGACATCGAAGTCGCTCACAACATCAGGCACCGGATCTATCTTGTCCCTCGGCATTCGCATCACCTCGCGCACCGAGTCGACAGCCATTCCGACCGGGGCGTCCTCTGACTCGACTATAATGATCCTTGAGTTCCTGTCCGGTTCTTCCGAACTCATGGAACCGAGGCGTTTCTTGAGGTCGGTAACGGTTGTTACTTGACCCCTGAGATTGGTTACGCCGAGTACATAGTCAGGCGAGTTCGGAACAGGCGAGACGTCCCGCATAGCGGTTATCTCCCGCACATGTTCAACCTCAACCCCGTACAATCCGTCCGAAAGCGTGAATGCTACGAGGATCGTCTCTTCATTGCCCATATTCTTCTGACCCCCTAATTTACCTTGAATCTGTTCAGTTCGCCCGCTAACTCGTTTGCAATATCCGAGAGTCCCGGCACTTCCGCGGTCAGTTCCTGTATCGACGAGGTCTGCTCCTGCACAGACGACGAACTCCCCTCTGCTGCGGATGCGCGCTCCTCTGATACGCTCGCAACCGCTCCTTTGACGATCAATGCCTGCTGCTGAGGCATCACCTCGGACTCGTCATTCATTCCATCCTTTGCAGTGTTGTAACTCACGTATCCGAGTACTATGACCGAAATTGCGACGAGCAGGATGTAAATAGCCATCAGTTTTGTCTTTATCTTAACATCGCGTACGTTTCGTATGTTCATCTGGTTAACCCCCAATTGTTCGTGTGTTTGTGATATCGGTAGCCATGATACGCGAGTTGTAGACCTACGCGCCCCCTACTCCCACCAATAGTAGATTATGGCGGTTGCTGTATATAACTATTTGTACAGTTATCAGTCAAAATACGGATGTGAACGCACCCACCCCATCCGGGTTGGGATTTCACTTGTGTTGGATCTATGAGTGCAGGAACACAACTGAAGTCAGTTCCCATCCTCAACCTTAGGCTGCTTCGGTTCATTCATCATCCCATGCGCCATGAGCACGCGTTTTATCTCATCAAACTCGGGAGCAAATTTCGCTTCAAGTTCGCTACTGATTTTCTCAAACTTCCAGTCCATGTAACTCGTCAGATCCCCCCTCATATGCCTGATCTCCTCTATAGTCTGATCCCCTTTTGAACCAAGCGTTTCGAATCCGGTCTTCATTTCATCCCCCATCTCTGAGATCGCCTCAATAGTCTGATCCCCTTTTGAACCAAGCGTTTCGAATCCGGTCTTCATTTCAT
>JAYEFS010000039.1:10741-20228 GCA_034658695.1 Methanobacteriota archaeon
ATAGTCTGATCCCCTTTTGAACCAAGCGTTTCGAATCCGGTCTTCATTTCATCCCCCATCTCTGAGATCGCCTCAATAGTCTGATCCCCTTTTGAACCAAGCGTTTCGAATCCGGTCTTCATTTCATTCCGCATCCCCTCAAATCCAGTCTCCATCGCCCCAAATCCGTTCTCCATAACAACGATCAATTTCCTGAGATAGTCTGATGCCTTGTCCAGCCGCTCATCCGTCTCGCCATTCCCAACGAGTTTATAAAAATCAGCGTAGTCCCCAGTCATGTCGGAATGTTCAACCTCGACATCTTCGACATCAATCAGCGTATTCTTGATCTTTATTGCGGCAAGAAATCCCTCCAGAATATCCTTTTCACCTTCTGCAGTTATCCGGACCCTGCCGTCCGATAAGTTCTGGACCGAGCCGGTCACTTTGAACTCCTTTGCAATCGAGATAACCCTTGCCCGGTATCCAACGTTCTGAATTCGCCCGGATACGGTCGCGGTGATTCTTTCCATAAGATATAGCTTTGCTTGCGAGCGGTCATAAAGTTTTTGTGCCCGCGTGGTTGCGGATGTGGTTGCACCCTATGCAGCCGCACTCACGACAGCAGTCACAACTGCACCTCCGCACCCGACAGGTTTCAAGATCGCAACGCGAAGAGCGGCCCCCTTGTCGGAAGCCGGCGTAATTCCAGTGATGTCGTTTGCGGTCATTGCCGCCCCCAACTTCAGAACGCAATGCCCATGCAGTGGAGCACGATTACGAAGATTGCGCCTACTGTGCCAGCGACAGCGCATATCAGAATCACAACCCAGTCGTAAGCGATCTCAAGATCTAGCACAACATTTGCTAGAACCAGCACGATGAGACCGATTATGGTGTTAATCAGCATCTTCTTTACTGTTTTCAATATCTTGTACAGAATCACTGCCGCAAATATCGCCAGCACAAGAACCAGTAGTTCAGGGATTGCAGTCATTGTTACCAGATTTAACATCGGATACCAGAGTACTTAACAATTGCGCCCCCCACACGCTTCAACAAACTCGCAGAGAATCCTTTCGTCGGATTTCGGAGAAAAATCTGCTGCCAGCCTGCGTAATCCGCACCTGCGAGAAGTATCATTATAGAACGCCCCGTTTGTAGTGCCCTGTCGTGTAGCCCCCCGTCATCGCTTTGCAGATCCCTCGAGCTTTCCTGCCGCGGGGGAGCATACCATCGACCGCGTCGCGGTACAGCCGCGTGATCTCCTCGATGCGAGCGCAATCGATTGCGGTTGCATCGATTCGGATGCTTGATACACCGGTTCCGAGGATTCCGGGGATGTGACCAAGCATGCAGAGTTCATCCGGATTCATGAGATGCGTCCGGCAATTTACATCCATCCTGAGCGGGAAGACATACTCTTTCTCATCCACCAGCTCAAACTCGCCAGTCTCGCACGGCGCAGTGTGCTCATGCGCACCCATGCCATCCCCCATACCCTCACCCATACCCGCATCCACGCCCTCGCAGCCAAGAATTCCGCCAACCACGCAGTGCTCGGACTCCATGAGCGTGAGCCGCCCGTGCACGACGCACTCTGCCGCACCATACGGCGTAATCGCGCTGATCTCGGCAAAGTTGAGCTCAGGCGACAGTGTCACCATCTTTGCACCGTGTGCAATCCAGAATTCAAGTGAACTCCGGTTGAAGACATTGAACGACCTGTCCACGATTGTATCGAGCCCGATCTCTCTTGCAAGTCTGAAGACGCCGTGATTGGAGACGATGACCCCGTCAAAACCGAGTCGCTCTGCAGAGAGTAGAGTCTCCCTCACCTGCTCAATTTGGGCGTCCTTTGCGATCACGGGTGTGTTTAGGTAGATTGCACGCCCCCTCTGTTGCGCATATCGAACAGAAGCCCCGAGATCGGGCGCCTCTTCGCCGCGGAACCTCTCGCCGCCCAGATAGATCACATCAGCGCCCCCGGAGATTGCGTTGCGAACGCCCGCAAGTGTCTTCACATGAACGGCGATCGATGGTTTTTCGGATGCACCTGCCTCGTGTGCCAATGCCTCATCCCACGTCGCATCCAATGCCTCCGGATCAGCCCCCGGCTCCATATCTACGTCAGGGTCGTGCATGGCGTTCAACGCGTTTGGCGTGTTCGGAGGGGGCGTTGCATGACGGGTGTTGCAGGAACCGGGGCGCCTCCGCCCGGCGGTCCGTGCAGTGACGAGCTCTGAGACCGCATCGGTTCTGATCCGGTTCAACTGGCTGACCGGGATAAAGACATCGCCCTCGATTCTGACATCGGCGTCAGATGCCTCAAAGACCGTGTTTCCGAGTTTCGTGAGCTGTCGCACGATATCCTCCTCTGTTGTCGGTCTCTTGACCGCATGCTCGATTACGTAGTCCGAGCGCACGCAGGCAGTGTTACCGTCGTTATCCGCAATCCGCAGTTCAAATGGCAATTCCACAACTGCTCTTGCACTGATTGTGACAGGAATCCTCCGGATAGGATTTGCAGATGTGAACGTCCTTCTGAGCGAGTCCATAAGCTGCTTGTCCAGTGTCCTGTAGATCACGGTTTCCGGAGTCGGGCATCCGTCAACGAACGTATCATCGAAGAGATCAGCGAACGCATCAGCGGGAATGTCGACGACTGTACCGCTCTCAGCGTGGTTCACAAGCCTCCAGCCCTCATACATCCGGGGCACAGTCATGCCAGCCTCAACCGCGCCGCCAGCGTCACTTCCGATCTCTATTCTGATCCCGTCTCCGCTGTTCATCTCGCAGGAGAGCCTGACACGCAGATGATTCCATTTTTGGTCATAAGTAAGAACTGTTCCTGCGAAAACTCCGCGGTTGTATGGATGTTTGCGGGCAATCAGACTACTGCTCGTTTTTTCCCCAAAATACGCGGTCGTAAATCCCCTGTTGAACAGTTGCGCAAGGTGCAGTGAGTCTTCGTCTGAAACAAAATACCCGGGTGGGTCTTCCGCATATCTATCGATTAAGCGGCGATATATCCCAACAACGCAAGCCACATACTCGGGTCGCTTCAGACGCCCCTCGATCTTGAAGGAATCGACACCGGAATCGATCAGTTCAGGCAGAATCGGGCTCGTATTCAAATCTTTCGGGCTTAAGAGGTGCTCGCCATCCGCCCCTATTCTGCGTCCGCCTATCGCCAGCCCATCCGTTCGCCCACCCGTTTTCATCTGTAACCGATACTTCTTCCGGCACGGCTGAGCGCAGTAACCCCGATTTCCACTCCGGGCACCGATCATGCTGCTTGTAAGACATTGTCCCGAATATGAGATGCAGAGCGCGCCGTGCACGAATACTTCGAGTTCAATCTCCGTTGTCTCCTTTATCTCTTTTATCTCGTCCAAACTAAGTTCTCTTGCGAGCACGACTCGTTTGAGTCCGAGATCTTGCATAAACTGCACTCCTTCGCTGTTGTGCACGGTCATCTGGGTGCTTGCGTGAATCGGGAGTTGTGGTGTTAACGAGAGCGCAATTGCGAGAAGTCCCATGTCCTGCACGATCACGGCATCCGCGCCGGATTCCTCGAGATGACAGAGGAGATCTGCCGCATCGCGAGCTTCACTCTCTTTTACCAGGGTGTTTACGGTGATGTATGATTTTACGCCCCGGAGATGTGCATAATCGATGGCATCTGTGAGCTCGTGGATCGTGAAGTTGTTTGCGGACGCTCTTGCGCTCAGAATCTTCGCTCCGAGATAGACTGCGTCAGCGCCGTTCTCAACAGCGGCTATGAGCGATTCGGAATTGCCCACTGGCGCGAGTAGTTCGGGTTTTGCTGGCATTTTTGCTTGCATTTTGTAGGAGTCGTATTGGGTCGCCTGTATCATCAATTCTTGAGACCAGTCTAGATTTGGGGCACAAAAATCTATCCGACAAATCCAGTAACACGGGCAGGATCCGAGATGCTAAATAGCGGCACAATCGAAAATCCCAGTGAAATGCACCCGGAGACTTTTGTTCTTTGCGTCATCTCGTCATCTCGTCTTTCTCGTTATTGTTTTCCAATTTAACGAGAAAGGCGCAAAGAGTGTTGTCAATCTCAGTCTTCACGTCTTTTGTGTTGTTGTACATCCAACTGACCATTACGGAAATCACTGGATTTCCAGACAGTGCCCGTTCAGGTGTGTACGATTGGATGGGCGATGTTTTTATTAAGACTTGCTACGAATCGTCCGAGAATAAATACTGTGCCATAGTAAAAACTGGTCCCAAGAATTTATTGAAGACTTCTTTTACATTCATTTTTCGTCCCCTATTTCATGTAATAATAGTTATCACAAATTGATAAACAGAAGACGTTGGAGTATATTAATTTTATTCCTTTGAAAAACTATATGCTAGCTCAAGTTTACGAAAATGGGCTAAACACGTACGTGGTTCCTACCACCACAAGCTATTGAGCATGTACGATTTAGCTACCACAAAAAATAAAAAAGAGGAGGAGGCGCCTGAGCGCCTAAGGTTCGTCCTCCAGACCGCTCACGCATCTCATCAGATACACGACATCTGCCATGTCCACGATACCATCACCCTCTGCGTCTCCTGAGATAGCCACAACATCCCCGACCATCGCATCAGGCGGACTTGAGGCTTCCGGTTCAAGGGATGCCAGGTACCTGGCTATGTAGAGCACATCCCTGCTGTCGATTACGTTGTCCCGACACACATCGCCTCTCCTGAGGACAGTTAGCGTGACACCCACCGAATCGTTGTGGTTTCCGCTGTTGTCGGTTGCGTTGATAACCAGCCGGTGGGTGAGATTGACGCCATCGGAAGCATTTGTTGTAACCGTCCATGTATCGGTTCCGGAGATCCGCTCCATCGGCTGCGCATCTGACCCACCTATCTGCGAGAGGTCGATTGTGACGCTAAGAACGCCAGTATCCGCATCAGTCGCCGTGACCTCGATAACTGTCGTGTTCGTTCCCGGCGCTCTTGGTCTGCCGTTGTCGTTGAGTATCGTATCCCGACTCACTGATGCGTCCGAAACGATTGGCGGGTCAATGTCTGGCGGCATCTTGATTGTGACCGATCCGTCAACCACTGTGTGATCGATCGGGGTGTATGTCACATCGAAGAGTTCCTCGACTGTGAGATTCAGCGGACTCACATCACCGGACGTGCCAACGGCAACGAGGTTGATGTGTGCAAAGACCACGTCCCCATCCAGACCCTCTGCGTCGACTGCACTCGCATACATCCAGCCGGTACCGTCGTTGATGTTGTATGCTAGTATAGCCATTTCTCCCGCAGTAACCCCGGTCACATCCACGATTGATGCGTTGTACACGATGTTGATCGCGCAGCCGCCCAGAGCGGTCACATCACGTATCGTGACCGGTACGGCAATCATCTCTTTTGGCGCAATTGTGACATCATCAATTGAGACGGTTACAGTCTGCGGAGCCGGGCTTGCTGCGGTCTTGAAATCGCTCTCAACACCCTCAACCGAGTTTCCGCTCGCATCCGTGCTGTCAACGATGAAGTAGTAGGTCGTCTCAGGACTCAAGCCTGTAAGCACGATACTGTGTGATGCAACCATCGCTGCATCGTATCCCTCTGCCACGTAATTGCCAGGTTCTGTTCCGTACATGACCCGACTGTCACTCGCCTCATCGGTCTCCCAGGTGATTGTGATCGTGTCGGCTGTCGGCACCGAGTTTGCGACGTTACTTATCACTGGCGGTGTGGTGTCAGCTATTCCACATGAGACCGTGCCGTCGAGCCATTCGGATGACTTATTGACGCCGTGGTCGTCACCCACCAAACTCCCTGTAAATGCAAGATTACTCTCACAATAGTCGCATTCGCTGCAGTTGCAACGGACGGTGATTGTGGCAAGAAGCAGGTCATCACCAGCGATGGTGGAGAGAAGCATCATACTGCTCGCCCTGATGTGATCGCCGTAGTGACCCCACATTGGCAGCGTATCGAAGGGGCTGCCAGTGAAATCAACGTCCGTTATGTTCACGCACTCTGAATCAAAGTAGATATCGGTCTGCCAACAGGCGATACCGTCTGTCGCGTTAAGTTTGAGCAACACGGTAGTGGTGTTGCCGTACCCGTCAGGAACAATAATATCCTGCGGGTAAAGATATGCCGTATTAGGTGCCGATGATGCCGATGCCGCGAACAGTAGCATTATCAGCACACCGGACATAATCGACAGTGTTGTCCTCTTTTCCATTCTATGTGTCCCCCTTGTCTCAATGTCTGTCTGTCTCTTGATATCTCAGTCTCTATGTCATGTCGCATTCTTATATGCAATTCAATGGGTAGTCTGCCGGATCATATACGTGGTTCAGCAGTAACACCACATCCATGATGTTTGTATCAGAATCCCCATCCACATTCCCTGCCCACTCGCTCTTCAGCGGATGACCATCCGGATCGTGCACATTGTTCAGTAGCAACATCACGTCCATGATGTTGATCGGTTCTACACAGTTAACATCTCCGCACACAATCCCCATCAGTGGGTGGCGGTCACCCCCATTCCGTATGCCGCCCGAAGAGTTGTGGGGCAGCATCGTATCACCAAGCCCGTCTCCGTTCAGATCCTCACCCGCGTAATCATTCCAGTAGTTGCCGCCAAACCAGGAACCACCCGCGATGTTCGTCCCACCCGTTCTCGCTATGGGTGTTGTGTTCCAGGTGTTGACTCCGCAATCGTATGCGTTCACCACATTCTCGAAGTGGTTGTTGTGGATGAGGTTATTACTCGATTCAGTGAGATCAATCCCGACGCCGTTGTCCGAAACGGTGTTCGCCACAATCGTAACTCTGCTTGTGTTTCTCAGTCGGATGCCGCATCTGCTGCCGCCAATCGTGTTCATCGCAGCTCTCGTGAAACAGGCTGCAGAATCCACCAGGATTCCGTAGTTGCCGTTGTTGGTGATCGTATTGTTGCATATCTCGATATCTCCACCTGTTGTGGTTATATCGTAGACAATAATTCCGGAATAGTTGTTGTACGCGACGGTGTTCTCCAGCACCGTCGCGCTATCCGCCCCGAATACGTCAATTCCGTAGTTGTTGTTCTCTGACGCACAATTCCCAGTAACAACAGAATTATCCGAGTAGTACAGACGTATGCCGTCCCATGCGTTGTGATTTGCGGTGTTTCGGATCAGTTCATTGTTATCTGACATGTAGATATATATCCCGAAGTACAACTCGCTGAAACTTGCCGAATTATCAGTAATGGAATTGTTCTCGGAATCTCTGAGATATATCCCGTGGTATCTGTTCAAGTGCGCAGTATTGCCAATAACGGTGTTGTTATCGCCACGGTAGATGGATATGCCATTGTTTAGATTAAGGGATGCATTATTTAAAATGATGTCGTTTTCAGAGGACGCATGGGTACTTATCCCGTAATCGTTCTGGCATACCGTGTTTCCAAGGATGGTGTTGTTATTTGCCTGCGAATGAACGGCTCTGGTATAGAGACAGATGCCGCGATACTCATTTGAGTTACAGGTGTTCTTCTCAATTGTATTATTGAAGCAGAACTGGAGATATAGTCCCTCGTAGTTCTCTGATGCCGTGTTGTTCAGAACAACAGAGTCGTTCAGATATATCAGATAGATACCGTCCCCGTTCGTTATGTTATTATTCCATATCGTGATATTTTCGCCGGACGCAACTGTGAGGTGCGTACTCTCGATTCCATCGATTTCCAGGTCCCGGACATCGGAATAGTAGTGCACAACACCCCCGTTCATCGTGTTGGTCGTATCAATTGAGTTGTTGCACTCGTCTCTTGCAGCACCATCCAGGCAGATGCTGCGGTGGGTATTTGAATCGAGCACATTCCCGCTGAACGTGTTGTGCGGCGATGCGAGCCAGACCCCGTCGGTGTTGTGAGAGATATCGGTTCCGATGATTGTGTTATAGCTGGAAGAGGCTACTATATCCATTCCATTCCGGTTTGAGTTGCACGTATTGCCTGTAAAGTTGTTGTGAGACGATCTCAACAGTTGTATGCCATACATATATCCGGAATTGCACTTGTTTTCCCGAACGTTGTTCTTTGATGATCCGGACAGGCAGATACCACCCTGTTTGTTGTTATTGCAGGTGTTGTTTGTTAGATTGATCCTGCTGGACGATAACAGACGTATGCCGGTTCCATAGTACAAGTCACAGAGGTTGTGGTCTGCGATGTTGTCTGCAAGCGTGCAGAGATTCGATACCTGGATGCAGAACCCGTCATGGCATCCGGAAGCGTCGTTTTCGAGCAGGACATTGTCTCTGGAGTAGCTGACGTGTATGCCAAAGTAGTCATCATGCACACGGTTATTTGCGATTATACAGCCATCCGAATGGTTCGCATGTATGCCGGAAACACTGAAACCCCTGTTGCACGAAGCGTTGTTATTTGAGATGTTGCAGTGGTCCACGTAGTACAGATGAATGCCAGAAGCACGCGGCCCGGTCACTGTTGTGCTGTTGATACCTGTTACCGTAAACCCGCTGATGCTCACATGATCAGCAGTCACGCTGAAGACGTGATCCAATATGTCCGCCGCAGTAACAGTCACCAGATCTGCGCCCTCGCCCGCGAGAGTGACTGCTATCCCAACATCCACATTCTCGGTGTAGCTTCCGTTATATACGTGAATTCGGTCATAATCAGATGCATTGTCGATTGCAGACTGTATCGGTGTCTCGCTTGCGTTGAATGAGCCTCCTTCACGAAACCATCCGGTCTCGCTGACATAGAATTCTGTCGCGCCCGCCGTTTCGCAGAGGCTAACGATCAGCGCGATCATAAGTACGATTTCAATTGACCTTCTCACATTCAGTTCCTCCAATCCGTTCTGACTCGCCCACGTATGGTGCCACCAACCAAGCGTCGTACATATGAAGACGCCGCAAACATAAAAACTTATCTGTGATGTGCGAGAGACGTTTCATTACTGCCTGAGTACGTGTTTAGCTATACTCCACACCGCCATAACTTCAGTAATTCCCGTTCCATCTACACTTTTGACCCCCAACTTTTTGTAGCTATATCACCGCTTGCTGTTGATTTGTTTTGTGGCGGGACAAAGTGTGTTACGAAATGTTTACGAAATATCTGCAAAATGATGAAAGACCCCTTACTCTTGCATGCGTTTACAATCACAACGAAAATCGCTAACGTTGAGACTGTTCTTTTGTGTTTTCGCGAACATTTTGGGCTATGGGGCACTTCTACTTCATCACATTACACGACAAACCGATATCGAGAGGCAGTGTAGTCATACGGCATTTTGGATGAGGGTGCTAAAAGAGAGCGGGAATTGCCGCCATAACTTGAGATTTTTAATAATGAAAAGCACTGATTCTGATGGATTCTGTGGTTTCCAATCTTTGCGCCCTTGCGTCATCGCGTCTTTGCGTTCCTCTGATATAACGCAAGGTCGCAAAGTCGCAGAGACGCAAAGTTGAGAGAGATGCGCCCGTG
>JAYEFS010000040.1:0-20227 GCA_034658695.1 Methanobacteriota archaeon
CACAGGCTGCTTACCTGTTGCCTTCACCTCTAGAAAGAGTTTTATTATATATGAAAAAGCATTCTTCGGCTTATTGTCCTTAAACACATAATCCAGAAACTCCTTTGTTATCGGTATCCCCGCAACCTTTGTAACAGATGAAACCAGCTCCGAAAGCGTTTCTTTTCCCTTCTTAATCACCCCATCGGACTCCATCTCCATCTCGAACAACGACTCGATAAAATCATCATAACTCGATAAGAATTTAGTCCTTAAGTTTATGTAGAATACAACGTATTCGTCTGACAGTTCAGACGTCACATGGTTGATCAATTCAGTCTTCCCGCTGTTTATCGGACCGTAGACAAAAGTGATCAACGTTGGTTGGCTGTCCAGTATCA
This sequence comes from Methanobacteriota archaeon, assembly GCA_034658695.1. GTDB lineage: Archaea > Halobacteriota > Methanosarcinia > Methanosarcinales > Methanogasteraceae > Methanogaster_C. The sequence continues at coordinate 381 of JAYEFS010000040.1, forward strand.
CCCGGATATCTTTTGTCTCCTTTTCGCGATTGTGAAATTCTGTGTTTCTCATACTCTTTTCCTCCAAGAATACACTGCCAACAACCCGACGATCGCAACTACCGCCGCGAATCCCGGCGTACTCGACCCTTCTGATTCGGATGTGTCAGCCGCCTGCTCCGCACTCGCATCCGGCTCTGCCAGCACAGTGATCGGCAGGGTGAGCATGTGATCCTCAAAATCATCGCGATCATCGCCGAAGTAGTAGATGATCCGTCCGTTCACATCGAAATCGCCGAGCACGACATCTGTTTTTTCGCCGTGGAGTTGCACGCTCGCGGTCGAGACTGCCGGGTTGCTGCGGGAAGTGCCGCTGGAAGTGCCGCCTTCTGTGGATGGGATGACCTTGATGGATGCGGGTTCTGATAACGCCTCCTGGATGTTTCCGTCCTCGTCTGCATACGTCACAGTGGCAGGGTCAAGCGTGAATGTGCCGCCCTCCTTTGCAGTGAGGGTGTACTGGAGATCTCGGGTCTCGCCGGGTCGGATCAGGTCGTAACGCAACGGGTTCGGGAAGTCGCCGCTTGTGAGATCGAAGCTGGGGTGAATCGCATCAGTGATCTCGATGTCGGTTGCGTCAGTGATGCCTGAGTTCTCGATGGATATGGTGATTGTGGTTTCCTGGAACTGGCGGATGGAGTGTGTGGTGGGGGATTTGGTGATTGTGAGCGCGGTATGGGCTGCGGGCGCGGGTGGAGCGAGGGTGATGGTGGGTTCGGAGGGGGTGTAGGAGCGGATTCTGATCCAATCGAGTTTAGAATAAGAATTATCAGTCACAAGTGCTATTTGACTCGTTGAAGGTAGGGTTCCAGAGGGGTACCTATGCGACACATTAGCTTCCCACGTGGGTAATGTGTCCAGCTTTACTTTTGCAGTTATAATGTCTCCATGAACCGCGGTTTGAAATCTATACCAAATACCCAAATCCGAAACATAAGAAGTGCGTGCGTCATATATGGAGCTCATCGGCTCATGTTCGATATCTATCGTATCCCACCCCATCCTCACCGCGCCCCCGTAATTGGTGCTTGATACTCTCGATCCTCCAACAAAAAAGTTGTTGTGATATCCGCTGATCCCCATAGCTCTAACTTCTACAATTTTTTCCTTGTTATACGATGGAATGGTCAGGATTTGGGCATCTTGCCCACCAGAAGTTCCTATGAGAACATTTCCGCCACTAACAGATGCCGTTCCAAAAGTTGACCACTCATCAGTGTCCAAACTCACCGCCTCAAAATCATCAAAAAACTCAAACACAGCCTCGCTACCACTTTCACTTGCCGCGCCCGGATTCCCATACCACGTCGTAATCCTCGCCTCACCATTCGCAGGAATCAGAGGCATCTTCACCCAGATCCTCGCACGATTTGAACCCGCATCGAACTCCTCGATCCAGTAACTCAACTCATTTTCGTCCGCATCCGTGAATCTGATGTCACCACCATCTGCTTCTGCTTCTTCCGGAAAATCGCCGCCATCCAGCACCACCAGCACCTGATAATCACGGAGCGTTTCGCCAGAGTTCTCCTGAATCGCGATCTCTCGCTGATACTGCCAACCCTCCATTCCAGCAGACGCCGATGCCGGAAGTGCCACAAGCAGCAGCAGACCGGCGAGAACCGATGCCAGAACAGCCATTCTCATTTCACACATTCGCAATCACCTCACGCACTGCAAGCAGATTCAGTCTCGACTGCGGTTTGATGATCCCCCTATCAGGATCAAGGAACAGAATGTTATTTCTAACCAGATAATGTTTTGAAATTTCATCAATCGACCACATATCAATTTCCTCTTCATCCAAAAACATCTTCAGCGCACAAATGACGTTCTCATAACTGATATCGTAACGTTCCTCCTTAACAGTAATCTTGTCTCCAAGTTCCTTGAGTGTTTTGAGAAATGTCTTCAGTTCACCTGCCCGCATTCTTAACAACCTCTCAATTTCACGACCCCGATTGTCAGCGCGAATCAACTCCAGTAAATACACAGGCTTTCCGCCGCAGTATTTCCATGCCAACGCCTTTTCGTCATCAGTAAAACCGTGCCCCTCCAGAAACGAGGCAGTCGTAGCCTCATCAAAATCATCCACCAGCCGATACCTGCACCGCCCCTCGAGCATCGCCTCACTGTAGACGTTTTCGATAAATAGTGAATCTGATGTTACCGCAAATACGTGTGCTAAGTGCAACTCCTTGGTTAATCGGATAAAAAAGTTAAATAATTTGTATATCAGCAAACCATCCACTTTCAGGTCTCCTATCACCTGCAACTCGTCAATCACCAACACCGGTGCATGACCACTTTCACAAAAAGCCCTGAGAACAGTCTCTATGTAAACAAAAGCATCCTCTACATCCGTTTCCTTGAATAACCTTAGAAATATATCCTTTGGTATTGGAATTCCGGAGTAGCTCTCAGGCAGAACATTCACTATTGGTTTCAGAAACTCCTTTATCCGCCCATATCTTGCCTCATGTTCAACATCAAAGAGAACTTTTATAAATTCATCGTAATTGCTGATGAATCTCCCTCTCAGGTTTATATAAAACACTTTCTGAGTTTCCGGAAGGCTTTTCATCAAATTGTTGATGAGTTCTGTCTTTCCGCTGTTTATCGGACCGTATACAAAAGTGATCAATGTTGGTCGGCTGTCCAGTATCGATCGTATCTCTTTCGTCTCCCTCTCACGGTTGTGAAATTCTATGTCCCCCATATTGTTTCCCTCCAAACGTTTTCTCTCTTTATCATAAACAGCTTCGCCTCGTCGTTCGCGGGAATCGGAGACACCTTCACCCATATATTCGCGCGTTCAGATCCCGCATCGAACTCGCCGGTCCAGTAGCGCAGGTTCACCCCGTCAGCATCCGTGAATCTGATGTCATCGCCATCCGCTTGCGCCTCTTCCGGAAAATCGCTGCCAGAACGCGCAACCAGCACCTGATAACCGCGTAGCGTCTCACCAGAGTTCTCCTGAATTACAATCTCCTGTTGATGCTGCCAGCCAGCGAGTCCCGCAGATGCCGATGCCGGCAGTGACGCAAGCAGCCGACCGGCAAGAGCCGATGCCAGAACAGCCATCCCAATTCTACGCATCTTTCATCACCTCACGCACCGCAAGCAGATTCAGTCGCGATTGTGCTCTCAGCTCCTTATTCACAGAATCCGCAAAAATAATGTTTTTTCCGACCAGAAACGTGATTTCATCGCTTATATATTTATATCCAACCTTCTCCTTCCCGATAAATTCTAAAAGCGTTCTCATCACCGCGTCAAACATCTCCTTATCTCTCGCTTCCAGCGAATACACGATCTCTTCTATCTGTCCCTTTCTTATCTTGAGCATCTCTTCAGCCTTTCCTTTTCGGTCTTCCTCCGTAGTCACAAGCTCAACCAGACATATCGGCTTTCCACCACAACAGTTCCACGCAACAGCCTTCTCATCATCAGTGAAACCATGTCCCTCCAGAAATGCGGCAGTCGTAGCCTCATCAAAATCGTCCACCTGTAGATACCTGCACCGCCCCTCGAGCATCGCCTCACTGTAGACGTTTTCAATGAAGAGCGAATCTGACGTTACTGCAAATACGTGACAGAGGTGTAACTCCTTGGTCAATCGGATAAAAAAGTTAAATAATTTGTATATCAGCAAATCATCCACTTTTAAGTCCCCCATCACCTGCAACTCGTCAATCACCAGCACCGGTGCATGATCACTTTCACAAAAAGCCCTGAGAACAGTCTCTATATAAACAAAAGCATCCTCTACATCTTTTTCCTTGAATAACTTTAGAAACATATCCTTTGGTATTGGAATTCCGTGATAGCTCTCAGGCAGAACATTTACGATTGGTTTCAGAAACTCCTTTATCCGCCCATATCTTTCCTCATGCTCAACATCAAAAAGAACTTTTATAAATTCACCGTAATTGCTGACGAATCTCCCTCTTAAATTTATGTAAAACACTTTCTGAGTCTCTGGAAGGTTCTTCATCAAATTGTTGATGAGCTCTGTCTTCCCGCTGTTTATCGGACCGTAGACAAAAGTGATCAATGTTGGTCGGCTATTCAGTATAGCCCGGATCTCTTTCAGTTCCTTAACTCTATCATGAAACTCTATGTTTCTCATATTGTTTCCCTCCAAACATTTTCACTTTTTATCATAAACGACTTCGCTCCGCCACTTGCTGGAATCAGAGGCACTTTCGCCCAGATCCTCACGTCAGACCCCGCATCGAATTCCTCGACCCAGTAGCCCAGGTTCACCCCGTCAGCATCCGTGAATCTGATGTCATCGCCATCGGCTTGCGCTTCTTCCGGAAAATCGCTGCCAGAAAGATCCACCAGCACCTGATAATCGCGAAGCGTCTCGCCAGAGTTCTCCTGAACTACAATCTCCTGCTGATGCTGCCAGCCCGCGAGTCCCGCAGATGCCGATGCCGATGTCGGCATTGCCGCAAGCAGCAGCAGACCGGTAGCCAACACCATGATCATCTTACACATCCGCAATCACCTCACGCACCGCAAGCAGATCCAGCTTCGACTGCGGTTTCATCACCATCGTAAGTGGGTCGACAAAAATGATGTTATTTCTTACAAGATAGCTTATCTCTGGCGTGATATATCCATACTCACAATCTGCGTTCTCCTTTAACTTTGATAACTCTTCTACCACTTTATCATAGACAACTTCGTGAAGTCCCCCCCGAAACTCGATTTCCGCGCCATAAGCCTCGAGGGAATTTAATAATTCGCCTACCTGGCTTGTTCTGATTTTTAGCATCTTCGTAACCATCCCCCCCACATCGTCCACCCTTGCCAGTTCTACAATGTAAACTGGCTTACCGCCACAACAATTCCATGCAAGTTCCTGCTCCATACCGTCAAACCCATACCTATCAAAAAAATCAAGGGTTGTATCCTTATCGAAATCATCCACCAGCAGATACCTGCACCTGCCGTGCAACATCGCTCTGGTGTATACGTTTTCGATGAAAAGTGAGTCAGATGTTGCCACGAAGACGTATGCAAGATGCTTCTCTTTGGTCAGGTCTATGAAAAAGTTGAACAGTTCGTAGATAAGCGAACCATTCACTTTCACATCCCCGATCTTTTGCATTTCGTCTAAAATCAGAACTGGCTGCTTACCAGCATTTTTTACCTCTTCAAACAGTTTGATTATGTATGAAAATGCATTTTTTGGATTCTTGTCCTTAAAAACATAATCCAGAAACTCCCTCGTTATCGGTATCCCCGCAACCTTCGTGACCGACGAAACCAGTTCCGCGAGCGTCTCTTTTCTCTTCCTAAATGCCCCTTCAGTCTCCATCTCCATCTCGAAGAGCGACTCGATGAACTCATCGTAACTCGCTAAGAATTTAGTCCTTAAGTTTATGTAGAAGACAACGTATTCCTCCGGCAGTTCGGATATTACGTGGTTGATCAATTCAGTCTTCCCGCTGTTTATCGGTCCGTAGATGAAAGTGATCAAGGTTGGTCGGCTGTCCAGTATATCCCGTATCTCTTTTATTTCCTTTTCACGGTTGTGAAATTCTATGCTCTTCATATTCTTTTCCTCCATATATCATCTGCTGCAACCAGCCCGAAAAGCGTGATCACAAGCAACACCCGGACAGCGATCCCAATTCTACGCATTCGCAATCACCTCTCGCACTGCAAGCAGATTCAGTCTCGATTGTGGTTTAATCGTTCTGTTAACAGGGTCGAGGAAGAGTATGTTCTGTTTCACCAGAAAACTTAATAAATCGATATCCATGCTATCAGAGTATTTCACATCTTCAACCGAAGCAAAGATCGTTAGCATGTCAATAATATCGCGCTTCGTCTCTCTGTTTCGTGCTAACATGAATATAAACCGGCTTATCTCTTCTTCAAGCATCTTATTTGCTTTTTTCGTTATATTCCCGCTGTTGAGTTTTGTATTTGCCAATTCGACCAGATATCCCGGCTTTTCACCGCAGTATTCTCATGCCAACGCAGTCTCATCTTTAGTAAAACCATGCCCCTCCAGAAACGCGGTAGCAGTCCTGCAATCGAAATCATCCACCAGCAGATATCTGCATCTGCCTTCCAGCATCGCCTCACTGTAAACACACTCCATGAAAAGCGAGTCAGATGTTGCCACGAAGACATGCGCCAGATGCTTCTCCTCTGTCAGGTCTATGAAAAAGTTGAAGAGTTCATAGATGAGCGAACCATTCACTTTTACGTCCCCCATCTTCTGTAACTCGTCTATGATTAGAATCGGTTGCTTCCCTGTTGCCCTCACCTCCTCAAAAAGCCCCAATATGTACGAAAAAGCATTCTTCGGCTTATTGTCCTTGAACACATAATCCGGAAACTCCTTGTTTATCGGTATCCCGGCAACCTTCGTGACCGACGAAACCAGCTCTGCGAGCGTCCCATCAGTCGCAATCTCCATCTCGAACAATGACTCGATGAAATCATCGTAACTCGATAAGAATGGGCGGTTTGTGTAGAAGACAACGTACTCATCCGGTAGCTCCTCTATCGTATGAGTGATCAATTCAGTCTTCCCACGGTTCATCGGTCCGTATACAAAAGTGATCGGGGTGGGTCTGCGGTTCAGTATCGCCCGGATCTCTGTTGTCTCCTTCTCACGATTGTGGAATTCTATGCCCCTCACAGTGCACTCCTCCGGATGGTTTTTTCCTTTTTCAATCTACCTTTCTTCGCCCGATCAATAATACCACAAGCAACAACCCTGCCACCGCAACCACTGCTGCAAATCCGGGCAGTTCCGCCCCCGCCGCCGCACTTCCGGACTTGAAAGGCGTGATAGGACTATCAGGTTCATCAACAACCAGCGTAAGCGTCTCGTACCGTATCGGGGACTTCGAATTGCCATCGAACTGGTAGTACACCTCGCTTGTGATCTCATGCGTTCCGACCTGACCACCCACGAGGCGTACCTCGATTGATCGCACATTGTCGCCGGGTTCGATTGTCTGTGTGCAGGTGTATATTCCGGACCCGGATTTCGCAAATGAACTGCTGGTAACAGAGACGCCGGATGGGGGCTTTAAGATCAACTGGACTGTCATCGGTGGATTTCCGATTGGGTTTACGGCAGATAGTGTGAAGACCGCATCCTCGCCTTTCGTAATTGCGGTTCTCGTGGTTCCGAAATAGACGCTTGGTCCGGTTCGCTCGACTGTTATGTGGATCTCTTCGAAGCCTGAGTTTGATCTTGAATCGGTTGCTTCAACTCTGATTGTGTGCCCGCCCACCGGGAGGGAGCTTGTTGTCACGGTGTACGTTCCTGCCTGGTTCTGGGATTCAAGCATCGCAGAATCGAGCAGTATTTTTATCGAGACAACTCCGCTGGGATCATTTGCGCCGTAGGTTATCGCCACTTTTTCGCCCTCTTCAAGGAGACCATTACCGTTTTGGTCGATTGTGGTAGGCTTATCGATGCGTATTGCAGGTGGTGAGACGTCCGCTGGGGCAAGGTGTGCGGTTATCGATTCCGTGACTCCGGATGTGGTATGTGCCGAAGTTAACCACTCGACGTAGCCATATTTTTCCAATTTGAGCGTGTGTGCGCCGGGAGAGACGTCTGAAACCTTTGCAGGTGTTGTGCCTTTGTATGCACCGTCAAGATAGATATCCGCGCCGGATGGTGACGAAGAGACAGAGATAGAACATGTCTTCTGAGCCAACTCAGTCAATGCCTCATAGACGTTAGAAGTCTCGCCAGCGCGAAGAGTGACGTTTCTCACAGCAGCCGTATGGCCGGATTTTTCCAATCTGATTGTGTGTGAGCCGACTGTAACACCCGAAATCGTTTTCGGAGTTGTGCCTTCGCGTATACCGTCGAGATAGATGTCTGCACCGGCTGGCGACGATGAAATAGAGATAAAACCGGGTTCCTGAGCCAACTCAGTCAATGTCTCAGAGATCGTGGCAGTCTCGCCAGCACCAACAGCAACGGTTCTCGTGATATCCACGTAGCCGGATTTTCCCAGCTTGATTGTGTGTGAGCCGACTGTAACACCCGAAATCGTTTTCGGAGTTGTGCCTTCGCGTATAGCGTCGAGGTATATGTCTGCACCGGCTGGCGACGATGAAATAGAGATAGAACCCGTTTTCTGAGCCAACTCAGTCAATGTCTCAGAGACCGTAGCAGTCTCGTAAGCGCGAACAGTAACGGTTCTCGTGATAGTCTCGTAGCCGGATTTTTCCAATTTGATTGTGTGTGAACCAACTTTAACACCCGAAACCGTTACCGGTGCCGTGCCTTTGTATGCATCATCTATGTGCACTGTTACCTCGGATGATAACGAAGAGACGGAGATTGTGCCAGTCGGCTCTGCTGTTGGGGTTTCGACAATCTCGCCTGCAACCGTGACCGAGCCACTGATCAGGGTTACAGTGATGGCACCTTCAGTCGAATTTTTCAGTTCATTGATCGTAAGTGTTAATGCGGTCTTGCCTGCAGTGCAGACCGCCTCCAGTGTGAGTGTTGAAAGTAGCATACGTCCGGTCTGCCCGCTACCGAAGTTGAGACTTGCAAGACGCACCGAACCAGTCGCCGCCTTCTCAAGATTGTTTACGGCAACGCCGAACGCCGCATCATTGTCTGCAGCAATCACGTTGACAACAGCAGGATCGTAGGTAACTGTTATGTCAAAGTTGGCAAGATCGGTTACATCATCTGCCATAATCGTTAGTGTGGTCGTAGCACCGGCATCCATGCTGACATCGTCGATTTCCACTGTTTGTGCTGATGCTGCGGATATCATTAGCCCCAATGATGACGCAATAAGTATCGCCATCCCTACTTTTATGAGATCCATGTTGTGTATTCCTCCTATTTTATAAATAGTTACTCATTGTAGCCATAATGTTTCGTATCCGGGCAGACCAACCACACACTTTGTCAGACACAGTGCAATTGCACATAGCCCAAGCTCTGCCAGAACCGCGTACCTTGATACGGATGCGAAAAACATTCCGATCAGTAGCAACGTCGCAATCAGATACGTAGCCCATTTCATTTCTACACCTCTTTCTATTACTCTCAACTCGAGCGCATTTGACTTAAACCTCTTTCACAAAAGCCCGCGGGTCACAACCCCAATTCCACGCATCCGTAAATCACCTCATGCACTGCAAATGGATTCAGCCGAGATTGTGGTGTAATCATTCCGGGTTTGAAGAGCTCCTTTATTCGCACCCATAAGGTGGTCTAATGTCTTTTTCTGCTTTCTGTTAAAAGTATATGGATTGTTAAGCCAGACATGCCCGGTATCCTACACGATCGAACGCTTCTTCTGATCCTCGGCACAATCTATGAGTCTGCTGCCAAGCTGCAAACACGACGATAGTTTCTGCAACCTTTATAGATGATCCAGACAGATGTGAATCAGAGCATGGGAACTAAAAGTGAACATAGCAGGCGATACTCATGAACGAACTTCAATTAACGGTTGCAAAGGCGTATCCGAAGGATGCCGGTCGGGGGATGGCGCGCCTTGACCCATACATCCTTCAGGCGCTTCAGTTGTCTCCCGGCGACATAATCGAGATTACGGGCAGGAAATCGACCGGCGCAAAGGTCTGGCGCGCCGATCGGCAGGACTGGGGGCAGGAGACGATACGGATCGATAGCTATGTGCGTCAGAACTCAGGCGCGGGAATCGGGGAACCCGTGAAGATCAAGCCTGCAAATGTGAAAGAAGCCGAAAGAGTCGTTTTTGCCCCACCACAGGGGTCAGAAATCCAGTTTGGACCGGATGCCGATGCCATCGTGAAGCACCAGCTGTTCAAGCGCCCAGTCCTGCTCGGCGACACCATGCCGATCCTGACGACGCCGTCTCCTTTTGGCGGGCAGACGATACCGTTGATCGTGACCGAGACCGTGCCTGAGGGAATGGTGCTTGTTGACAAGAGAACCGAGGTCATACTCCTCGAAAAACCGGTCATTGGCTTCGATTCTGCGAAAGGAACCGGCATCACTTATGAGGACATCGGTGGGCTGCACGACGAGGTTGAACGGGTACGCGAGATGATCGAACTGCCAATGAAGCACCCCGAGGTCTTTCAGACGCTGGGTGTTGAGCCTCCGAAGGGGATACTGATGCATGGTCCACCTGGAACCGGAAAAACGTTGATTGCGAAGGCTGTGGCAAATGAATCCGGCGCGCACTTTCTGTACATCGCAGGACCCGAGATCATGGGCAAGTATTATGGGGAAAGCGAGCAAAGATTACGAGATATTTTTGAGGAGGCGGAAGAAAAGTCGCCTTCAATCATTTTCATTGATGAGATTGATTCCATTGCTCCGAAGAGGGAGGATGTGTATGGAGAGGTGGAACGAAGGGTGGTTGCCCAGCTTTTGTCGTTGATGGACGGTCTCGAGGAGCGGGGGCAGGTCGTAGTGATTGCGGCAACGAACCGCGTGAATGCAATCGACCCCGCACTCCGCCGCCCTGGCAGGTTTGATCGAGAGGTTGAGATCGGGGTCCCTGATCTAGATGATCGAATTGAGATTTTGCAGATTCATGTACGCGGGATGCCTCTTGACGATGTGGAACGCGTCGTTACATGGGACATGGTTCCGGGAAGCGACAGCGAGCGGCTCTTGCATTACCTCAGAATCAACCACGATATCGGGTGGGTGGAGAGCGCGGAGATCCGGAGATCCGATGACGGAAGAACAATTCACGTCTCCAAGGGCGAGAACTCCCTGGAGATTACAATCGACGAGGGTGAGGAGAAAGTAACTCTCAGGATGAGTGACGGCAGAACCTGCGATCTGACGGTCAAAGAAGAGGGTGACGATCTGAACCTCTACGACACGGACATGCTGCTGCGTGCGATTGCGGAGGGTACTTATGGCTTCGTTGGCGCTGATCTCTCGGCACTCACAAGAGAGGCTGCCATGAAGGCGCTTCGCAGGTATCTGCCGAAGATCAACCTCAACGAGGAGATTCCTGCGGAGCTACTGGACGAAATGACGGTCATGAGGGCTGACTTTGAGGAGGCGATGCGTGAGATCGAGCCATCTGCGATGCGTGAGGTCATCGTTGAGATTCCGCATGTCACATGGGATGATGTCGGAGGGCTGGATGCTGTGCGGCAGGAACTCAAGGAAGTGATCGAATGGCCGCTCAAAAATCCGCAGAAGTTCGAGAGGCTGGGCATAACTCCGCCAAGGGGAATTCTTCTCTACGGTCCTCCAGGCACTGGAAAGACGCTTCTTGCGAAGGCTGCCGCAAACGAGTCAAACGCCAACTTCATCAGCGTGAGCGGTCCCCAACTACTCTCAAAATGGCTCGGGGATTCTGAGAAAGCGATTCGGGAGACGTTCAAGAAGGCGAAGCAGGTTGCGCCCGCAATCATATTCTTTGATGAACTTGATGCGATTGCGCCGTATCGCGGGACAGACTCATCAAGAGTCACAGACCGTGTGCTCAATCAACTCCTAACCGAGATGGACGGGCTCCAGACACTCACGGATGTGATCGTGGTCGCGGCAACGAACCGCCCGGATATCGTGGATCCCGCGCTGATCAGGTCTGGAAGGTTCGATAGACTCGTCTACGCAGGGGTAACGACCAAATCAGGAAGGGAGGAGATCTTACGGATCCATACCAGAAAGATGCCGCTCTCAGGCGTGAACCTGAGCGAACTCGCGGAGATGACTGAGGGCTATGTCGGATCCGACCTTGAGACGCTCTGCAGGGAGTCTGCCATGCTTGCGATGCGTGAGGGTATTGAGTATGTGGAGCTGCGGCACTTTGAGGAGGCGATCCAGAAGATACGACCGACCGTGAGCCCGGATCTGACCGATCATTACCAGCGTGTGCAGGAGAAGTTCAAGGGCGGATCGCCTGCAAAGAAGGAGTCGAGTTCATACATAGGATACCGCTAACATGCCAGACATACCAGGGACCGCCGTGGAGACGCCGGAGATACTCGTGACCAACGATGATGGTGTCTACTCTTCAGGAATCAAAGCAGCATACAAAAGCGTCTGCGACCTTGGAAATGTCACTGTGGCGGCGCCGTCCGTGCAGAAATCAGGAGTCGGGCGTTCAGTATCAATTTTTGAGCCTCTACGGATATATGAGATAGAACTGGACACGTTTGAGGCTTACGCAATCGCCGGAACGCCTGCCGACTCTGTGATTCTTGCGATATTCGCAATCATGGACCGGCTGCCTGATCTCTGCGTCAGCGGGTTCAACATCGGCGAGAACATCAGTACAGACACGGTGACGACATCGGGAACGATCGGCGCCGCACTCGAGGCTGCCAGTTACGGCATGCCCGCGATAACGGCATCGATTCAGGTTACGGACCAGGGCGACAAGTTTGATGACCACAGACATTACGAGTATGATTTCGATTCTGGAGTTGATCTGGTAAGAAAAATTGCAGAACGCGCGCTCAAGCGTGGTTTTCCGGATGGCGTGGACATTCTGAACGTTAACATCCCACGAAACGCCACGGTGGACACTGAAATTGAGATTACGAGGCTTGCAAGGAAGATATTCAAGACCGGAGTCGAGAAGCGGCATGACCCGCGGGGTCGCCCATACTACTGGATCAATGGCGATCTCGTGCCGGACGACGAGGTGGGAACTGATCTACACGCGTTCGTACGCGGGCACATATCAGTAACACCGCTCTCGCTTGACTCAACAGCAGGAATCGATCGGCAGGGGACGCGGGAGCTCCCGGAGACGCTGATTCGTGCGGTTGAGGAGATGGTGGGTGAGTGATTGCGGCAGAGTGCAACAACAATTTTGTGGGTTTTTCACGACTATCCGGAGTGCCATCACTTCCGCCCAAATATCTGGTAAATCAACAGCAATTCCTGTTTTGTCTGTAAACGCATGTGGACAAAGGCGAGCTTGGTCACTCAGAAGATGAGATGCCACGCCTGTCAACAACCAAATGCATCACTAAAAGGAACGGTATGGTAGTCCAAAAGAAGAATTTAACCTGGCATAAGTCTTTTGTAAGGTTTTGTAATGGTCAATAGGATCATGGACACACAGAGACTGGTGCCAACACAGCATGATCGCCGACAGAACTTAACAAAATCTCCCCTTGGTTTTGTGGTTTGTGACTCTCTACCACACCTTGAGATCGATACTCTCGATTCTCACCCGATCACCTTCCGAATGCACAATCACGCCTGAATGCACCTTCTGCATCATGCAGTGCTCCGGCAGAAACCGCACGGTTTCGCTGACATCGGGAACCCTGCCGCGGACAACAATGCCCTCAAAAGCGAGAACCAGACAGATCCCGACCTCCTGATACTCAAAATCGTCCTCTCCTCCGAGCCTGTGCCGTGGTCCGATTAGGTGCACGGTGACAACGCCGTGTCCCCCTGCAATCACGCGTGCGAAGTGCGTGATCGGGCAGCCGAGCGGTCGGTATCTCAGAATATCACCGGTCTCCGGATGGACTGCTGAATCGAACGGATGCAGATCCTCACGGCAGGACGGCTCTCCCGGAAGCGGCGCAAGCGCAAAATCCGCGGTCAGATGATCAATGACTCCTACAATCGGCTCGCAGCGCTCGAAAACGATTCTGGGCAGGAGTTCTGCCATCTGAACGCCCCGCCCTCTGAAGGCGTTCTGTTGCATGAACGGACACTCTTCCGAACCGATCGTTCCCTCTACCAGTGCCGCGGCAAAATCCGCACATCTGCGAAACCCGCACTCACCGCAGTTGTAACCGGGAAGAAGAGCGATCAGATCAGCCAGCCCCTTAGTCTCACGCATGGATTTACTCCCCTGTATACTCGGTAAATCCGTCGATGTGGCGCAGGACTCCGAGGTGGTACTTCTTATCAACCCGCATCTCGCCTGTGCAGAGCGTACAGATCGCAAGCGGCGCATTGTGGCGGAGCGTCATCCCGGGTGGTGTATCACCGGTCTCGCTGATCGCTTCGGCGAGTTCTGCGGATCCCTGCCCTGTGAGACCGTTTGACTCAATGATCCGGCAATTGGGGTTCGCATCGATTATCCGCTCGCGAAAGACCTCCCGCTCTGCCTGCGATACGATGTCGCCCTTTGTCGCAACAACGACATCAGCGGTCGTGAGAAGCGGACCCACCTTGAGCGGCGTGTTCGGTCCGGAGGTCACATCGATCACGCAGACCGCAAGGCAGCCCGACGGGTAGGGTGCACATCTGAGACAGAGTCCCGCAGTCTCGTTCAGCAGGATATCTGCTTGCTGCGACTCTGCCCACTCAAGCATCTCTGTTGTGTTGTAGATTGAGAAATGATCCGGGCACATGTCCTTTGAGAGCCCGACAAGAACCGGCACATCGAGTCTCCGGAATCGTTTGTCGTCATCGGTTGCGAGGCAATCGATCTTGATTACGGCGGGGCGCACCCCCTGCCTCTTCAGATTCCTGATCGTGTGCATGAGAATGGATGTCTTGCCAGCGCCGGGCGTTCCTGCGACCACAATGAGTTTCACGCAAAGACCGCCCCGGTACGTTTTAGTTCCACACGTCCTACATGTTCCGGTTCAAAATGGCGCACGCCCTCGACCAGTTCACCCTTCCGGATCGTCTCACGGAGCGCAATCATCCAGTTGTCCATGCGCACAAGACTTTTGCACAGACCGCGCTCCTTCCTGGTCGTCTCGATTATCCCGACAACGCCGCCGTTTTTCATTACAATCCGTCTCTTCGCCATCAGCGCCAGAACCGGGTCATGCGTGACAACGACAACGAGCTTGCCCTCGCCCGCCAGGAGTTTGAGCGCCTCCTGCTTTCGGATGCCCGCATTCTCGATCTCGTCGATTAGAACGATCGGAGAGTCGCTGATAACAGCGATGTCCGCGGTCATGAGCGCTCTGGACTGCCCACCGCTCAGTATCGTGAGCGGCTCGTCCGCGCAGATGGGCTCGCCTGTGAGCCGGTTTGCAAGCGCAATTGTCCGTTCCACGATAGAATCGAGAGTGTCAGAGTTTCTGCCCCGGCTCTTCGCATGCATCCGCAGGAACTCCCCGACTGCCATGTCTGCGAGAAAATGCATGTTCTGTGACAACTGAGCGATGCACTTCATTCTCGGGTCTCTTCGCATATCCGGATCCGGCGCGGCATGGTTTATCAAAACCCTTCTGCCGGATGGTGTGTCGTTCTGCGCGAGCTGCTCGATGTCTGCGATGAACGTGCTCTTTCCAGAGCCGGTTGGTCCAACGATGCTGATGATCTCGCCATTCTTGATGCTAATCTCGTTTACCGGCTCTGCCACTCCGTCTTTGTTAACGCCACCAATTATCGTGAGTTCTGTTATGATCATTGCAAACGACCTCCATTACTCCAATCCCCACTCCTGCTCTCGCTCCCGCCCCCATTCCCACATGCCCGTGGAATTCACCACAATATCCGCACCCAGCCGGTTGATTGCGCAGTCCTCTCTTGCCCTGCGCTCGCCGCCTCCGGTTATGTTCAGGAGCACAGAATCACCCGGACGAATCCGCGCCTCACTGGCTGCCTGCATGAGTGCGGCAACAGCGATTGCGGCGGCAGGATCGATATCAATCTCCTCTGTTTCCTCAAATAGCCGGTTTGCATCCTCCGCCTCCCGGTTGGTTACGCCATACATGATCCCACGGGTGGCAGAGAGTGCGTCAGCCACCCCGCCGCATACTGCGTACGGCGGCTGTCTATTGTATATGATGTCTGTGTACATCTCTTTCCAGTCAGAGGAGTTGTTATCGGAGACGCAACCCGCTCCGTTACGATCATCACACCACATCTTGTAAAGCGGTGAACATGGCACATTCTGGGCAAGATGAAGCACGGGAAGACTTTCTCCAAACCGTCCGTCTCCGATCAATCTGGTTGCGGCTTCGTAGGCGGAGATTCCGCCGGTGCCGCTCCCCACCGCCTGGAAATAGTGATCAGGAAGCTTTTTCATGAAGAACGCCGCATCGAGCATCACTGTGCCCATCCCATCCCTTCGTGCGACGTTTCGCGCTCCGCCTTCTCCGATGAATCCCGGTGACCCGGTAATCGTCTCTGCAAACGAGATCGCCTCACAGTAGTCTCCGTTCACCGCGATAACCGTAGTCTCGCTGGAACGCTCTTTTGTGATCCACATCCGGTGCATGTCAGCAGACGGAACCACGAGGAGGAGTTTTTGTGATGTCTGCGCTGCAACCTCTGCAAACGCTCGCGCGGTGTTGCCCGCTGATGCCACGACCAGCGTTTCATCGCCGCCACGCTCGATCATGCGCTGCATGGTTGGCGCCGACTCGAGTTCCTTGAAGCTACACGTCTTAATCGCCGCCCCACGTTCGGGCCAGTATCCGCTGAAACTGATGAACAGATTCTTCAGTCCGAGTTCTCCGGACAGACCGGTGCTTCTGTACGTTATCGGCTTTTCTCCGACGGGAACGTGCCCGGCAACCGGAAGCCAGTCGTAAAACGTCCAGATACCGGGGAGGTCTCGTGGTGTCAGCCGGTGTTCCATGTACTCTGCTCTGAGGAGCGCGGTGTCATCCGGGCAGTGGAGCGCATACCGCGGCTGTTCCCTTCCGCACGCAGTGCACCTGACGATGTATTCGCCCATAAGGGCACTTTTTGCGCCGATGGGGGTTATAATGCTTTCCGTTTTCAGTGTAGTTTTGTCCGTATTGTGAAAAATTGCGGTGGTGAATTGTCGGATCAGGTCACATATCCTTCCCCGAAAGTCTTTTTGATCCGCCAGCAAAGAGTGTGGATTATGATTAAGATTGGAATCGTAGGCGGCTCCGGGTACACCGGCGGAGAACTGATCAGGCTGCTTCTGGGGCATCCTGAAACAGAGATTGTGATTGTGACATCGAGGCGGCTAGCAGGGACTCCTGTTACGGATATTCACAGGCACCTCTCCGGTCTCTTTGATCTGACCTTTGAGAACCCATCGCCTGAAGAGATTGCCTCCGCATGCGATCTTGCCATAACAGCGGTTCCGCACGGCGCGGCGATGGAGATTGTTCCGAAACTCCTCGAAGGCGGCACGCGTGTCGTTGACCTGAGCGCGGATTACAGACTACCAGTTGCGGTATTCGAAGCTACGTACGCGCGTGCACACACCGATCCCGGAAGGGCGAGGGCGAGGGTAGGCGACCAGGGCGCGGTCTTCGGTCTCCCCGAACTGCATCCGGAGGTTGTAAGAGCGCGTTTCATCGCAAATCCCGGATGCTATCCGACAGGCGCAATACTTTCGGCAGCACCGCTTGTTGATGCAAAAATGGTCGAATATGCAATCTTCGACTCTAAATCAGGCGTCTCCGGAGCAGGCGTAGATCCGTCTGATACCTCACATTACCCGAATCTTGCAGAGAACACCCGTGCCTACAACATCACCACGCACAGGCATCTGCCAGAGATCGTCCAGGAGCTTGGGCGACTCGATGGCTCGCTCACTGGCATACACTTCACACCTCACGTTATTCCGGCAATCCGCGGAATTCTCACGACCGCACACCTGCTCCTGCACGAAGAGTGTGGTTCCGGTTCCGGTTCCGATTATGATGCGATCCTTGAGCTGTACAGAGAATTTTACAAAGATACACCGTTTGTCCGGGTACGAGATTACATTCCCAACCTCGCAGACGTGCGTGGCTCGAATTTCTGCGATATCGGGCTTGCATGCAGGGGCAACCGTGTGGTTGCGGTATCAGTGATCGACAATCTTGTAAAAGGTGCATCAGGGCAGGCGATTCAGAACATGAACCTGATGTTCGGGCTTCCCGAGACATGCGGACTTCTGACGCCCCCGCTCTCACCGTAATTCATCTGCCAAAAACTATTTACATCTTCGAGAGCCAAATATTGCAGTCTATGAGACGAGATGATCGCATGTCAGATCCGACCAATTCGTATAATTTGTGTGGCGCAGTTGAGCTGCTACTCACAGCGCAGATATACAACCAATCAGAGAGATTGACTGAGAACGATCTGCCAGCAAAAATAAGAAAGCATTACTGGGATAGTGGAACAAAAAGTGTGAAACGCCCGATCAACGTTCGGACAGAAGATGTCACAGCGATATACAGTATCGACAACGTCGATTTTGAAATCACGAAGCTCCCATTCGTTGAATTTGAGAAATTCGGATCGGAACTGCGGCTTACCGTATTCGATCTCGCAAAGGACTGGTTTTTGAAGCAAGATTGCGGCATGGGGCAGATCCGTATGAATCCTGTGCTTGCATCGTTCTATGAAGAAGACGGCGCTGATGTGAGCTACGAGGATGCGAGACTCGCAGCCCGACCAAAGGAGCGGGATCGGGAGTATCTTGACTCACTCGTCGCAGAGATCGCTGCATCCGACGACGACGTCGATTTACTGACGCTCGTGCATCTGATCGCGCCCGAGGATGTCAGGCAGCATATCGACGAACTTGTGCTCACGTCTGAGCAGGAGAAGAAGATTGAGAAGATCATGCAGGCGATCAAACACCGGGAGTATCTCCGCGAGATCGGGCTCTGCGAGATCGGGAAGATGCTATTCATAGGACTGCCCGGAACAGGAAAAACGTCAGCAGCGAGAGCATTGTCCGAGAAATTGAGCATCCCGCTTGTAGAGGTCAGGCTTTCGATGATTACATCTCAGTATCTCGGGGAAACTTCAAAAAATATCGATAAAGTCTTTGAACTCGCAAAAAAACTGAACCCGTGCATCCTGTTCATCGATGAATTCGATTTCATCGCAAAGACGAGAATGTCCGATGAGAATGCCGCATTGAAACGCGCTGTGAATACGCTTCTTAAGGCAATCGATGAAATTAGCCTGATAGACGATGGCGTTCTATTGATCGGCGCTACAAACCATCCGAATCTGCTGGACCGTGCTGCGTGGCGGCGCTTTGACGAGATCGTCGATTTTCCGCCTCCAGACACCCGAATGCGCAAAGACATTCTTGATCTCGTGCTTTCAAAGGTAAAGGGTGAGTTTGACACGCAGGAGATCGCTGAGATCACGGATGAGTTCACTGGCTCTGATCTGCGGATGGTTGTCAGGGAGGCAGTGCTCCATTCGCTCGTTCTGGACCGGACATACATCACACAATCTGAACTCGTCTCTGCTGCCACTGATTTCAGCAACAGGGTGGGTTTGATGATGAAGGAATACTCGCTGGCATGATTCTGGCATGGCATTGACATGACCCGGACATCCCCTATATATAGAGACACGATAACATGAGAATCATCCTGCTCGGCACCGGCGATACCGTTGGCACACCAAAGATCGGATGCACATGCCCCGCATGCATGGACGCACTCGCAGGGGGACGGAGTTACCGAACGCGCTTCTCGATTCTGATCGAATCTGACGAAGGTCGTGTTCTGATCGATACGGGTCCTGATCTCAGGTATCAACTCCTGAAGGCTGGAATCGATCACGTAGACGGCGTGATCTGGACGCACGGACACTACGACCATTATGCCGGGTTCGGCGAGTTCTACAGGGTTCAGAATCATGTGCCGGTCTACGGACTGAAGGGGACGCTGGATTACATACTCGATTATCTCTATTTCATGGATCCGGTACGCCATGATGTCTCTGTTTACGAGCCATTTCACTTAATCGGTCTCGAATTCACGCTATTTTATGTCTTTCACCCACCGGTTGCCGAATCCGTTGGTGTAGTGGTATGCGAACGCGATAAGAAACTCGTCATAACCGGCGACACCGAGAGACATATTCCAGAGCGCTCAATTGCGATCATGCGCAACCCCGACCTCCTGATATGCGATGCGATCACGCCACCACTCTTCCATCTCACGAAGCA
>JAYEFS010000041.1:0-5574 GCA_034658695.1 Methanobacteriota archaeon
AGTTCACGCATCGGAACTCTGAGAATCGCGTGTGTGCCAGGATCTAAATTGAGGATATCTGCGCATATATCCAGTTGTTTCTGGGACATTTCGAATGGGTTGAGTTTTGCCATTTACGTTCACCAGATATAGGTTGGTGGTATACGATATATAAAAGTATCGGTTGATGGTCTGGATTCGCAGAATGGATCGACCGCCTGCAATATGAGATTCCGGGGCTATAGTAGCCGCGTCATTCCATCCCATGACCCCCGATATCCGCACCGAAAAATAAAGACGC
The DNA here is from genome assembly GCA_034658695.1 of Methanobacteriota archaeon. Classification (GTDB taxonomy): domain Archaea; phylum Halobacteriota; class Methanosarcinia; order Methanosarcinales; family Methanogasteraceae; genus Methanogaster_C. The sequence goes on from JAYEFS010000041.1 coordinate 281, forward strand.
AACAACGCGAGCAAAGCGCGCTTCAGCACTCTGCCGCAAGCAACACTTCACTCAAACCCCATATTCATCCAGGATCCCATCGAGCAAGATCTCGCTGTGCCCGCACAGATCGGCAAGGTGCTCCCTGATCTGCGAGCATCTCCCTCTCGCCCTGCACATACTCACCCGGAACCAGTTCGTCGCCACAGTGCGCAACCAGCCGCCGGATGCTCTCAAGAGTCGTGTCAAGATGGAATTGCAGCCCGATGACCCTGCCACCGCCTCCGCACTCAAACGCCTGATTCCGGCACGCATCCGACTCTGCAATCCATGTTGCTCCCGGCGGCAGGTCAAACGTGTCGCCGTGCCAGTGAAACGCTGCGAACCGTTCCGGGAGGCGGCTGAACACACTGGATTCGCTGGCAGCGTCGGTGAGCCGCACGTCGAACCACCCGATCTCGGGGTACTGGTTCTTGTGGATTTTCGCGCCGAGAACGCTTGCGATCAGCTGGGCGCCGAGGCAGACTCCAAGCACGATCTTTCCGGAGTCGATCGCGTCTTTGATGAAGACTTTTTCTCTGGCGAGCCAGCGGAACCTGTCTTCCTCATAGATGTTCATCGGACCGCCCATTATGATCAGCCAGTCGAAGTCTTCCGGTTCCGGCAGTGGCTCGTTGTTGTAGAGTTGTGTGTCCGATATCTGATGCCCTTTTGAGAGCGCCCAGTTCTCGATGTTTCCCAATCCCTCGAACGGGACATGTTGCAGGTAATGGATCCTCCTCGCAGTTTTCTCCTTTCAATACTCAATTGTGGACGGGACTTCTCAAAGGTTTTTTGCTATCAGTCCATGAGCAAAACGCAAATCCTGCCAAGGTTGCCCCGCCCAATCAAGCACCGTTCCATTCCTCGCAATCGATCGGGTTATCCCAGAATTCAAGTGTACTTTCGGATGCCTTCGTCAGATCACTGAAGTCGTCCGGGTTTTCGTCGAGTTTGATGTGCGGGGGTGTTTTGTTCCGGGTCATGGTTATCCATTTTTCTTTGGTTCCGGTTTCGGTAGCTGTTTTATTGCCTGCTCAAAATCCGTTTCCGCTGGCGATGGAAGGTTGATCTGCATGGTGCGGTGTTTTTCGTATTCGAGCTGTGCTCTGGTGAGTGCCTGCTCGTGTGAGATCTTTCCAGCATGGGTAAGTAGCTCACGACCACTCAATTTCAGGAAATCATCAAGTTTGGCGATCCAGTCACTCATATACGTGGGCTTACGTTCCAGCGCCTGGATTTCAGCAAATTCCAGATATGCCGTTACAATTCGGTTGAGTATGTCAAGCTCTTCGGAGTTCAGGTAGTTTTTGGCGATGCCTGCTTCGCTTTTGCTGATTGTGTTGCCTGTCCAGTTGGTGAGACCCATGTTTTCTTTTGCAGAGTCTGCGCGTTGGTACACGATCTCTGCTGCAGTCTTGCCGTGTGCAGCCCAGTGCATTTTATTCTGCACTGTTGCGAAAAAGATCCGGGATGTCTCGGCTCCGGGGTCGTAGTCGATGCTGGTGGCGTAGATGTCCAGTACTTTGCGCCAGAAGACTTTTTCCGATGAGCGTATATCCCGGATGCGTGCCAGCAACTCTTCGAAGTAGTTGCCACCGCCGTTTCGTTTCAAACGGTCGTCGTCGAGGGCAAAGCCTTTAATTATGTATTCGCGCAACCGCTGAGTAGCCCAGATGCGAAACTGCGTGCCACGATGGGATTTTACACGGTAGCCGACGGAAATGATGACATCGAGGTTGTAGTGCTGCGTGTCATAGATTTTTCCATCATCGGCAGTTATCCGGAATTTCCGGACAACTGATTCCGGCACCAGCTCACCCTCCGCGAAAATGTTCTGGATGTGCTCGTTGATCGTGCGTACATTCTTCTGGAATAATTCTGCCATCCGTTTCTGGGTGAGCCAGACGGTTTCTTCTTGCAGGCGGACTTCCAGCCGCGTCTGCCCATCCTCGGTCTGGTAGAGGAGGATTTCGGCGGGTTTGGGTGGAGTTTTGTCGTGGATCATAAGCTTGCAACCTCCATATCCTTCAACAGGGCGGCTCCATACTCTCACCAGCTATACTAGTATGCTGCGGGTCACGTCCAAACATGGGCCAGTCTGCGGTGCCTGATAGCAGCACAAGAACCGCGAACAATAACATGATTCGCATCGTAGCCACTCCCAACGCAATTGGCTTTGAATAAGAAAGTATAAGTCCTCCAATAATACTTGCCACTATTCCTATGTATAATTCTTCCTTTCTCATAACATATCCCAAAACATCAAACCTTATACTTAAAGCAAAGAGCCCATGTATCGTGTTTTCGCATTTGTTCTCTCCTGATTCTGGTGTATCTTTTCACAACTTCTCACCCATGATCACTGAGCCATAGAAATGCACCAGCCCTTGAGATGTGTAAACGTCTTGTACAGTTCTTTCCATTCCATACGCAGCAATCAGGGCTTACACTACAAAAAACCACCTCCACCAACCTCCCTCACATCGACCTCGGACAGAACCGCTCGAGCCCGAGCAACTCCGCGACCCCCGCGATACTGATCCCATAAAAGACAGCCTTCGCCCCAGCAACCTCTCGTATCGGCTCAAGGGTCCCGTTAACGACCGTCGTTCCCGCAACAAGCGCTTGAATCGCACCACTCCAGCACCCCCTCCGCACCCGTGCCACCCGCTCCGATGTTCTTTCGATCAAGATCCAGTATCCTGAATTCGCATCTCTCAGAGCAATATCGTGCATGAACCGCCCCCACCTCCAACCGGCACGATTCCTCGAAGCCCACTCCTGCCCCAGGCACCCCCCCACATCAGGATAGGTGCCAGCGACCACCCGCAGTCTGGCATATCGGAAATCATGATTCCATGCCGATACCGATATATTCCTTGAATGCCAGATATGTCCCTCATGCCAAAAAACCCCCCAATGCAGGAAAAACTCCTATCACGCATATCAGAGAAAATGCAGAGAATCGATTTGCTCCGCCCCCTCCCGGCAGACGCCGTAAAACGACTCCACGAGGAGATGCGGCTTTTGCACACCTACCATTCCAATGCAATAGAAGGGAACACCCTGACACTTTCTGAGACAAAACTTGTGCTGGAGACTGGAATAACCATCGGCGGGAAGGCGCTTGCGGACCACATCGAGGCAACCAATAACGCGAGAGCATTCGATCTCATAGAGGATCTCGCAAAAGGCGGTAGAGCGATAGACCACGTCACAATCCAGGAGATCCACGAGGTTGTAACCGCAGGCATTCTAACAGATTCCGGCAGATACCGCACCCATAACGTGAGGATAGTCGGAGCAAAAAAGACGCCACCTGACTGGTCAAAGGTGGTCGGATTGATGGACCGACTGATCGAGGATATTGCCGAAAGTGAGACGCATCGGCATCGGCATCCGGTTGAGACTGCAGCATTCCTGCATCATCGATTTGTTGAGATTCATCCTTTCACGGATGGTAATGGCAGGGTGGCACGTCTCCTCTCAAACCTATACCTGATTTTGAAAGGCTACCTGCCTGTAGTGATAATGACTGAAGATCGGGGGAAATACTATCAGTGCCTGCGGGCGGCAGATGCTGGAGATCCTGCGCCATTCACCGACTTCATCGCAAGGGCTGTGGACCAGAGCCTCACGTTGTATCTCGCAATCTCTGGTGGGGCTGACGAACTGGTGCCGCTAAAGGAACTTGCAGAAAGTGCGCCCTACTCTCAAGAATATCTGAGCTTGCGAGCAAGGCAAGGTGCTCTCGATGCGGTGAAGATCGGGGGCGTGTGGCACTCGTCGAGGCGGGCAGTAGAGCGGTATGTGGGGGGTTTATAAAAATAACAGACCGTGGAAGAACATTCTCCCATCCCTTATCACGTCGACCTTGGACAGAACCACTCGAGCCCGAGCAACCCCATAACCCCCGCGATGCTGATCCCCTAAAAGACCGCCTTCTCTCCCGCCATCTCAAGTATCGGCTCAAGGGTCCCGTTAACGACTGTTGTTCCCGTGACAAGCGCTTGAATCGCACCATTCCAGCACCTCTTCCGCATCCGTGCTACCGTCCAGCACGACAACGCCGAATTTCTCCTTTCCGATATTCTCCGGGTCCATATCCAGTATCTTGAGATCGTGCCGTTCGGAACAGCGCCGTGCGTGCACCGGCTGAAATCCAACCAGTGCTATCTTTGATCCCCTGTGCCCCTCGAGAAACTCGATCAGATCCATGCCGCACTCCTCAGGACCGCGGTCATTGCAGTGAACGCTTCCCTCGATCACCCCGAGACTCCGCATCACCGCGTTCAGTGTTGCAACAAAGATCGCCCTTCGGTAGTTGTTGGTGAGTTCCCTAGATATGACATCCTGAAGCGTCCCCTCAAAGTCGCCGTACATGTCTGTGAATGCCTGTCCGAAGCTGCCTCTGAACTCTGCCTGCATCATCCGCTCCCGTCCTTTCAGTATAGGGAAGTCATCGCCCTCAGGGTTTCCTATTGCTTCTTCCGGTGACAGGGGTTTTGCTCTTACGGTCACGGCTTCGTCTGACAGGTCATTATCTGCCGCAATCTTCTCGAATTTTTCTCGTATCGTCGTGTACATCGTTATCATCTCTTGCAGTAGCAGTCAATTGTGCAGCCGGCGCAGTTCTGCGTGTTATGTGGGTTCTGTGCATTATGTGTGTTCTCTGAACCGCAAAAACATTGTGTCTCAGTTTCCCGGATTTTACCACCGAGAATCGTTATGATCCGGTCGCCCATCTCTTCTGCCTCTTCCGGATTGTGTGTGACAAGAACTGTTGTGATCCCTAAGTCCTTCTGTATCTTCCGAATCTCCTTTCTCATGCACTGGCACGTACCATGGTCCATGCTGTTGAACGGCTCATCAAGGAGCAGTACCGCAGGCGACACCGCAAGCGCCCGTGCCAGTGCCACCCGCTGCCGCTCTCCACCGCTCAGATTCTTTGGATAGCGGTCCCTCAGATGCTCGATTCTCATCAGCCCAAGGAGTTCATCCACGTTTTGTGCGATCTCGGTCTTTCTATCTCCTTTCACCGCCATCCCGTATCCGATGTTGGATGCGACGTTGAGATGCGGAAATAGTGCGAGATTCTGGAAGAGGTATCCGATCTTTCGCTTGTTTGTGGGCGTGTCGTCAACTGATACTCCGTCGAAGAGGACAGTTCCATCGTAGTTCACAAGTCCTGCGATGGTTGCAAGCAGTGTTGATTTTCCTGCCCCGTTCGGACCGGTTACGACCAGTAACTCCTCGTCACGTATCTCCATATT
>JAYEFS010000042.1:0-5572 GCA_034658695.1 Methanobacteriota archaeon
CCGAATTTACTAAACATTATTTGGAATTATTCTTTTTGTGTCTCAACATTGTACGTAAATGTTTACGAAAGTATAGAGAATCGACCCTTTGACTGCATGCGTTTATAGATACAACGGGAATTGCTGCAAAAATGGCAAGGTTTTGGGATGTGGAACTCACCCGAATATGGAGAGTTTTCATCAGCCCACCCAACACCCAGCCAGCACACCACATTGAGAAGATGCAACAAATATACGCATCCGCAACCCCCTGACAAAAATCCACACAGTTCAGCGATAGATTTAAACATGGTCACGGTGAATATACAACATATCCATTCTATGGTGCCGAAAAAACGTAAAAAAATGCTATTAAGATTATGTTTCTCAAATTCAAACACGCTGTCGAATCAGTGCTCGAAAAAGCGCTATATACGGCAGGCTACCCAACAGACAACCTCAGAATCGAAGAATCTGCGCATGCCGACCTTGCGTCATCCGTATCCTTCGGGCTTGCATCACAATACAGGGAGAATCCGGCGGCAATCGCAAAGAAGATCACAGATGCCGTTATAATCCCCGCTGATTCGCTGATCGGAACTGTGGATGTTTCCGGACCATACATCAATTTCTCGGCAAGCAAACAATTCCTTGAGGGCGTCGTGCATGCGATTCTTGGGGAAGAAGAACTCTGCGGCTCAGGCGATGAAACTGGAAATGAAAATGAAACAGGAACCGGGGGTACAAGAGGAAAAGTCATAATCGAGCACACCTCTGCAAACCCGAATGGTCCATTGCATGTCGGGCACATCAGAAATTCAGTAATTGGCGATACGCTTTCCAGAGTTTTGAAGAGCGCCGGATACGAGGTTGAGGTTCAGTACTATGTCAATGACATGGGACGGCAGATCGCAATCGTCGCATGGGCACTGGATCGTTTCGAATTCGACCTCCAGAAAAAAACAGATCACGCAATCGCAGACGTCTACATCCGTGCAAATCGAGAGCTTGGCAAGGACCCCGATCTGGTCGACGAGATCGACGTTCTGATGCAGAAAATCGAGACCGGCGACGAAGAGATGGTTACGAGGTTCAGCGATGCGACAGACCTGGCAATCTCGGGAATCACATCCACGCTCGAACGCATGAACGTCCATCATGATCTCTTTGTACGCGAGTCAGAGTTTGTGCGAAGCGGCGAGGTCACGAGTTTCGTGCATGGACTCGTAAAACGAGGGCTTGTTGAGACCGTTGACGGCGCTCTCATGGTCCCGATGCCGGAACTCGGAAAAGACCTCGTGATCAGGCGAAGTGATCAGACCTCGCTCTACGTAACACGCGACCTCGCATACCACCGGTGGAAAGCAGAGGTGTGCGACCGCGTAATCGATGTCCTTGGAGCGGACCACAAACTTATATCCAGCCAGTTATGCCACGTCCTGGGTGCGTGCGGAATACAAGAACCCGAGATCGTGATCTTTGAATTTGTATCCCTTCCGGAGGGCTCGATGAGCACCCGTGCAGGAAAGTTCATCTCAACAGACGAACTGCTCGATCAGATCGTGAAACAAGCGTTTATAGAGGTTACCAAGCGCAGACCAAACGAAAGCGAAGATTTCAGAAACCGTGTCGCAACAGAGGTCGGTATCGGCGCTGTCAGGTACGATATCGTGAAGGTCTCGCCTGAGAAGGCAACGACCTTTGACTGGAAGAGTGCGCTTGATTTCGACAAACTCGGAGCCCCGTTCATACAGTACTCGCATGCAAGGGCTTGCAGCATTCTCGAGAAAGCGGATCATGCCCCTGAGTCGATCGATCTGGCTCTCCTGACCGGAGACGCCGAGATCGCGCTCATAAAAGAACTTGCCAGATTCGAGTATGTGATCGATTCTGCCGCAAGAGAACTGAAACCACACGTAATTGCAATCTATGCACGGGAGCTTGCGGAAGCGTTCAACCAGTTCTATCGGTTGATGCCGGTTCTCAGCGCGCCCGAAAATATCCGTAACGCCAGAATCGGGCTTGTCGAGTGTGCAAGAATCGTGCTTGCGAATGTACTCGATGTGCTCGGGATTGCTGCGCCCGAATCGATGTGAACATGCTCGATTGCATGCAATGATTGTGTGCAGCTTGCGTCCGGCGCAATAGATGTTACGAGGGGACGTTCAGCCCTACAAAGACCGGGCACCATTCTACGGTTGATTGGAATCGAAAAGAATGGTTGCAACGTAGGGCTCCCCTGAGACTAAAGTGTATGAATATGCTCGAGTAACGTGTGGCAAACTGATAACTCCCAATCTGTGTAATCAGTGTAAACCAGTGGCTGATAAGGGTTTTTTAGCCACAGATTAACACTGATTTTATCCACGAGATTGCACAGATTTTCACAAGATTTCCGTGTTAATCTCGTGTAATCTTGTGTAATCTCGTGTTTTTATATGTTAATATCCACACAATGTACTCTTTTTCCACAATCACACAAATTCAATCGCTTTTGATGGACAGGTCACGATACAGGCGTCGCACAGGATTTTGTTCTCGCCGAAACGCCTGCATTCTCCGACGTTTCTGGCCACGACAACGCCATCCTCCACGACCAGTATCACCTTATCGTTGGACGGTGCAAGACCGATCGCTGCGCCATGTGGGTCATTGGCGACGTTCACAGGGCAGGCGACCACGCAGTTTCCGCATCCGAAACATAGCTCGTCGTGGATGATCAAGCCAGTCTCGGTTGCGCCGCTGACCGGTGCCATGAGCGCGGACAGCTGCTCCAGTTGATCCGCATACTCATTTTCGTAGAGCGGCGGGCAGTCCTCGAGTACGGATTCTCGTAACAGAAGCGAGCTTGCGAATGCCATGCACGTCGGCTTCCCGCACTCCTTGCAGTTCAGCTTTGGAAGCAGCTGATATATCTCCATTATGCCTACCATCTTTCTCATCTCCGCGGGTTATCACATATCCTATATCGCGTATCATATATCACATACAGGCGTTACATTAATATCTCATAAACGTTCAGTATCGCATGCGCGGGACTCCCCCGATAGCACGAGGTGCATATTATGGACAAAACGCGAAATTTTGTACTGCGAGATGTGGATGGTAGCGAACATGGAGTTTTTTCTGGAAAACAGCCACGACAGGCAGCTCTCAAAGTTGCTAACCGGATCGGTGGCGACAAAACCGAACCCCTGCGGATACTGCTGCGCGAGCGCGGCACAAAGAAGATACACGTATTTGATGGATGGAGAGAGCAGGTCAACGCTCCAAAGAACAAGCCGGACTGGATGCCAGATAAGATTTGGAAGCCGAATGTACGTAAAATCGGTATCGAATCACTCGATTAAGTCTGAGTGATTCTATTTTTTATTTTTACCTATTCCTCCTCCACCTCACCCCCGTTTTCGACACCGATTGCTGTGAAGAACCGTTTCATCACAACTTCCTCGGCAATCTTCATCAGCGCGGATCTGTCCTTCGTATCACTGAAGACTCCTAGCGGGATCTGTGCGCCAGCTGTTGTCGCGTGCCCTCCTGCCGAGCCAGTCGCGCCAAACGCACGATGCATCGCTTCGCCGAGATTTAGTCTGATGTCGTTGCTTCGTCCGGATAGGTATATCTGATCCTCGCCGACCCCATAGACGAGAACGGTCGTGATCCCCTCGAGATTCAGCAGATAGTCCGCAGCCTGCGCAAGTGCATCCCGGTCCTTCAGAGTCCCGACGTTTGTTACCAGATAGCTGCCCCTGATCTTCCGGTTCCTTATTGATTTCCCGAATGTGTCCAGCGTCTCTATGGAGATCGCCGGCGTCTCGATCCGGTTCAGGATTTCATGGTCTGCAAGCGGATACAGAAACGCCGCCGCAGTCAGATCGGCCGGATTGGCGTTTCGCTTGAATCCAAGCGTGTCTGTTCGGATACCATACAGTAGGGCAGTTGCAAGATCTTTATCAACTGAAATATCAAGCTCCTGCAAATATTTTGTCATTATCGTTGCCGTAGCACCTGTGTTCGGACGGATATCCACATATTCAGCATGCACATCCTCCATCTTCACAGGATGGTGATCGACGACGATATCGACAACGACGTTCTTTGGTACCAGGTTATTCTCCTCGGGAATCGAGCAATCAATCAGCGCAATCTTCTTGAACTCGCTTAACGAGCGCGTCCTCTCTTCATCGATCTTGTCCATGCAGATGTGGAGCAAATTGACGAACGCCTTGTTCTCCTGATGTCCGATCTCCCCGCGATACAGTATCTCTGATTCGGTGCCAACGCTCGCTGCAATCGCCTTCAGCGCAACGGCACCGGACATCGCGTCAGGGTCAGGGTTGTCATGCACAACGATTGCAAGCTTGCCGTCACCGTTCGAGCGCAGGACGTTCAAGATGTCGGATGCATGTTTGGCAGACTCCACACGCTCAAGAATTCGCATCGTAGCGTCGGAAACGATCCTTGGCGGCACCACCACGCTGTCAGCGCCCGCCTCCTCGAGTTCGTTCTTTCCGACAGTGCTCGGTGCACGTGCGATGATCTGGATGTTGTCTGATGCTTGCTTTATGGTGGCAATCGCATTCTTATTTGCAGCGACATCCGAACTGAGTATCAGCACCACTTCGACGCTCTTGACATTGATCGGGTCAAGCAGGTTCGGATCATTGAGGTCTCCTGCGACCGCTTCAAACTCCTGCTCCTGCAGCGTCTCAACCTTCCCCGCATCCCTGTCAATCAGGACAACTTTCTTGTTTCGCTTGAGCAGCTCTCTTGCAACCGTTGACCCGATGCTTCCGCTGCCCACAATAAGATATGGTGACTGCAGCTTTGTATCGCCGTTGGTCCCGTTTCCATTAGTATGCTTTCCGGATTCCTTAATGTTGAAACCTCCACACACCGCATGTATCTGATCCCATAATGCTCCTATCTCACAAGTCGTTTTGGTAATACTTTAGCAGAGGTTCATCGCATATATGTCTATCGGCGATATCAGAGTTCCAAACATTAATTAAAGACGGGTGGCTATAGGTGGAGTGATGGTCGCAATCACGCGGCATCACCCGAATTCAAGAGCAGGTGCCGATAGCATGATCGAGGAACATGAGGTTGGAGCATGCGGGTTTGCATGCTGGGTCTGTCTGTCAAAGGAAAGCGGAGACTGTCCGGGCTGTGAGCAATCGCAGCCTCTTTTGAGGGAGATAACCGGACACGCATGCCCGATTTATGAATGCGCCAGACTGATGGGGGTTGCAAACTGTTTGCGATGCAAACAACGGGTGTGTGATCTCAGACGCGGGCTATCAAAGGGCTACTGTCCCGCATACATCGCTCTTGTGATAAAAGATATCCACGTGTAATATTACTACTATGAGGAGGTGCAGGAGATTCAAATGAACAAAATAGACTATGTGCACCGCACGCTCACGGGACTTGGTGTGGCGATCGCAGAACTCTTCGGAAGATCGAGTCAGGAGCAGACCAATCTATTCGCATCATACATCGGTACCGAGATCGGTAAACTTCTTCTTGAAAAAGGTCTCGTGGACCGGGATACGTCGATAAAGCAGTTGATCGATGTGCTCGCAGATGAACT
>JAYEFS010000043.1:0-5547 GCA_034658695.1 Methanobacteriota archaeon
AGGCAGTCCGTTTTCGCTTATCTTGCGTCACGACTCTTACAATGGTTCGCATTATACTCTTCATAGTGTTCTTATCCTGGCAGTTGATCCAGAACCCGGACTTTCTGATTTTCCACGTTGTTGTGCGGGCATACTGCATGGGCGTTGCCATCCATACATTCCGCAGTAGGATTACCCCGAATGGAGGGGGCAGCTGGTTAGGCAATCTGTGATACAACTTCTTGTCAACAGACGAGATTACACAAGATTGAAACAGAAATCTTGTGAAGAAAAATAACCGCGAAGGTCATGGAGCATTTAACCGTTCATTCCATCTCCGCGTCCCTCTGCGCACTCTGCGGTTACATCCCCGGATTGGTTACAGCACCCCCTACTCCTGGGTGGTCCCTGCATAGTGAAGTCTTCCGGTAGTGGTTTTAGGTACCTGGGTAGTTACGCTCAAACCACTTGCACCATACTCCTCCAGCCAGCACTCAGTTCGATTGCATTGTTCCATCCCGATTTCGCATAGCAATCGGTTATCCGAATTTTGTTTCCGATATCGAGATGTATATCAGCATGTTCACCCCATAACGCAGCTCTGATCCTGGTAGCACCGGTTTCATCCGAGACATGGATGTTCATCACCCTAGATATGCGCCCATCAGCGTGTGTGATCTCCTTTGTCTCGTCAAGCCCGGTCACATAGCCTATGATCGTGTATGTCTCATCAAGCCCGATGTCAGATAGTGGGGTCACGTTTTCGGTGTAATTCACGGTCTCATCGCTCTTCGTGATGTTTCCATTATCCCCGATCTGAATCTCTGTTTTGCCGTCATAGTGGTTCTCGCGTGTGTATCCGCATCCGATCTCTACGCAATCCCCGACATTCAAACGCTCCAGGATCTCTGTTCGGTCATCCCAGAGCACGACTTTAATCTTGCCAGTCTCATCCCCGATCGCTATGTCGCCGACTCTACCAGTACTCTCCGAACCATCCCTGCGAACGAAGGTGCGAACATCGCTGATCCTCAGCACCTGCCCGACCACGTTCACATCGACCATGCCTGCGCTAAGGTCTGCGATGGAATGCTGTGTGACCTGGACTGCGATCTTCTGTGTCGGCTCGATTGTCTCGATTGTCCCGGTTCTGCCGACTGAAACCTCTGTTACGCCGGCGTAGCCCTCCTTTGCATAGCCTCCAATCTGCAGGTGCTGTCCAGTCTCGAGCTCGTCAACGGCAGACGCGAGTTCATCCCAGAGCGAGACCCGCATGGTCCCGGTCTCGTCACCGACCGTGATATTTGCGACCGTGCCTGTTGAGCCGTCGCTGCGTGAGAACTCGCGGACGTCCGAGACCGATATGACCCTGCACGCGAAACAGACGTTGCTGTTATCAGGCAGGATATCTTTGATTTTTGTGATGGGTGCGTCTACTCCGAGTTCCTGGGCAACCAGCAGTGCTGCGGTCTCTTCGTCGCATAACCCACCCATGGTTCTAACCTTCTCCTCAATCTTCGCCTTAAAGTCGTCGAACGTGATGCGCTCGCCCAGACGTTCGTAAATGTTTGTAACTTCATCCATCAAATCACCCGCTTCCGGTGTTCCGATACCTCTGTGTAGTCTTTCTGGTATTATTGGTTTCTGCGTGTAGAGCACCTCGCCAGACCAAAAACCTTACGACCGCTACGATCAAAAGGAGACCGAAAGCGATGGAAATTGAGACAACCAGCCAAAGACAACTCATCGATATCACTGCATCCCTGAATCAGGAGATCGCTCGCACCAGAGTTGGGACTGGCATCTGTATGGCATACTCGCCGCACACCACAACAGCGATCATTATAAACGAGAACGAGCACGGACTTGTGAGGGACATACTGCAAGCGATAGATGCCATAGTCCCGCAGGATGGGTATGCACATGACAGAATCGACAACAATGCACGCTCGCACCTGCAGGCAGTCATTCTTGGAAACAGCGCATGCATGCCGGTTGCGGAGGGGAGACTGGCTCTCGGAACGTGGCAGAGTGTTTTTTTCGTAGAACTGGACGGTCCGAGGAGACGCAGGCTCACGGTAAGGATCCTCGCGACGAATGATGAATGATGAATAATCAGACATGAATTATGAAATATAACACCATCATAATCAACCTCATCGGCGCAGTACTGAGGTTTCTGGGGATGACAATGTTAGTCCCGCTCGTGGTTGCGCTCTGGTATGGCGAGAACTACAATCCGTTCCTATTTTCAGCAGCCCTAACATTCGCAGTTGGCACCATTACCGGTCTGAGAACCTGCGAGATCGACGATCTCACAATAAAAGAGAGTTTCGCAATTGTTGCGCTCGGATGGTTCGCAGTAGCGCTCTTTGGGTCACTGCCATACATCCTCAGTGGAAACGGGATATCCCCGTTGGACGCGCTCTTTGAGTCGATGTCAGGATTCACAACAACAGGTTCGACCATACTTCCGGATATCGAAGCATGCTCACTGAGTCTCCTATTCTGGCGCAGTTTCACCCAGTGGCTTGGCGGAATGGGGATTATCGTGCTCTTCCTTGCAATCCTCCCGAAACTCGCTGTTGCGGGACGCGACATGTTCCGCGCCGAGGTTCCCGGACCAACCAGCGACAAACTACGACCAAGACTTAGCCAGACCGCAAAGATCCTCTGGTCGGCGTATGTAATGCTCTCCGCAGCCGAGGTGATTGCGCTGCGGCTCAGCGGGATGCCGGTGTACGACGCTTTATGCACAACCTTCAGCACGATGGCGACAGGTGGGTTCTCGCCCCACTCCGAAAGCATTGCATTCTACCAGAGCCCCGCAATCGAGGGGATCGTCATCCTCTTTATGTTTATTGCAGGCGCCAACTTTGCATTGCACTACTGGGTGCTGCGCGGCGAGCGCAACCGCCTTCTCCAAGATCCCGAATTCAGGCTGTACGCATGCATCATATCAGTCGTCACGCTCCTGGTCGCGCTCATGCTGTGGAGCGATCACGGGACACACTCGATCAGGCTTGCACTCTTCCAGGTGGTAGCAGTCATTACGACCACGGGATTTGCGACGGCTGACTTTGACATGTGGCCCAATGCTTGCAAACTGCTTCTGTTCACGCTCATGTTCATTGGCGGCTGCGCCGGATCGACCGGTGGCGGAACGAAGGTTGTTCGGGTGCTCTTACTGGTCAAATACGGGTATCGTGAACTGTTCAAGTCCCTCCACCCGCGAGCGATTCTACCGATTCGGATCGGGAAGAAGATGGTCCCACAAGGAGTTATAGAATCCATATTATCATTCTTCATTTTATACATACTCACATTCGCAGTCGCTTCGATTGTTCTGAGCATTTTCGGACTGGACATACTCAGCGCGACGAGTGCTGCTGCAACCACACTCGGAAACGTCGGACCCGGATTCAATGTGATCGGTCCAGCCCTGCACTTCGGAGCCATCCACCCGATCGGGAAGATTACGTTGATTCTCTGCATGTGGATCGGCAGGCTCGAGATATTTACGGTACTGGTATTGCTGATTCCCGAATTCTGGAGAAATTGATATAACCCCCCACACTGATGTTTCAGCTGCTTGCCGAGGTGGCCCAGCGGACTACGGCGCCGGTCTTGAAAACCGGTGGTGCATAGCGCCTCGTGAGTTCGAATCTCACCCTCGGCGTTTCGTTATTGTTCGCAACTGTGAGCGTAGCGAGCGGAAGTTGTTGGCATAAACATAGTCATAAGAACGCCAAAATCCTGATAAAAACTCCCAAAAATCAATTTGACGTGATTAAACAGATGGTCAATCCGACGAAATTTCGGTTCATAGAGAATACCCATACTTCGCACCGCCACAACTTGAGCTTTTTTTTACATAAGTGTCAGTTGGATGTGCGACCAGAGTTTAACGCCATCCTTTGCGTCTCTGCGACTTTGCGTCTTCGCGTTAAATCGAGAACGCAAAGGCGCAAAGGCGCGGAGACGCAAAGATTAAATAAACCTCTTGATCGGCTATCCTGTTGTATATGCCTCGGTCTTGTGTGTTCATGGTCAAATTGGCAATTACAAAAATCGCAGTTTATGCCGGTGGTGAGTATAAACAGCCGGGTCCCGCAGACGCTGAACACAATCCCACGACTCCTCAATCATCGCACCAACAGAACCGGCGCATGCAGTGATCCATCCGGATGGTATGGCGGCGTCTGGCATGCCCCCGGTGATTGCGCCGACCATGCCTGCGATTGTGTCAGTGTCACCGCCGAGATTGACCGCGGCGAGCACACCATCTCTAAAATCCGGATACTCTGCGATGATCGCAAAGACCGCGGGCACGGCTTCAACGGTCTCGATTCCACATCCGATGATCTTGATTGCATCCCTAAGCGAGACGCGTGATGCGAGCACGACAGACTCGGTTATGCGAGATGCAAGCTCGCCAGAGACCTCGCTTGCGCCGCGCACCCCCGCGCGTATGATCGTTCGGACGTTCGCGCCATTGATCGCCTGCGACACTGCGCACGCGATCGCGCACGCACCAGCGATCGCAACCGGAGCCCCATGTGTCGCGAGCGATGCCTCGATTGTGTTTCTGACAACCGCCTCTGTCGGGCATAGCCATGCGATTGCGGGAGCGCGCATCGCCGCGCCATTGGTAGTTCCGGTGGTTGGCATAAAATTCGGATCGCTCGCGAGTTCAGATAATGCGTGTGCGGTTGTCGGACCCATTCTTGGTATGCGCGCACGGTTTTTGAGAAATTCTGCTGCGATGTGGTGGCGATCCACCATACCGATCTTGCAGACCGATCTTGCGACAAGATGGGTCATCATCGTGTCATCGGTAATTGATGGCGGGCTTATAAAGTCGGTGATGACGTGCCACCGCGTAGCGATCTCTTCGTGACTCATGCCCTCGACAGGCTCGCCAAGCATGTCGCCGATCGCCTGCCCATACATCGAGTGCAGTATGTTCATAAATAAAATAACGACGTTGGTTTGTAATCCACCATTCTTATGACGGGAATTGTGTGTTGGTTCTCAACACGCGTGGAAAACCAACGTCAACATTTCTGATGCACGTCTCCGATATAACTGTTGTGGCTGAATCAGGGTCATCTATGGGACATGGATCATCATCTGCCGCCGAACAGACCTGATCAAACCGCCGGGTCAGGCAATTTGCCACTGCTCGCAAAATAGGAGAAAATGAGCACATCAGCGTTTGTGACTTCACATATGCAACCACGAAACGCAGGCATGCTTATCTTCTGTGTTCAGGAATCAGATCGGAGTTTCCCTGCCGCTGTGGCCGATGTATCCCGCCTCCGGTAATGCTGCGCATTGTTGCAAACCGCATCGGTCACAAATCGATCGCGCCAGCCACGGCATTGCAGGGGTGCCCGGCATTGCACGCTGCCGAAACACTCACCAAACCCCACAGCCCAGCAGCAATTCCCGTTGTATCTATAAACGCATGCAGTCAAAGGGTCGATTCTCTATACTTTCGTAAACATTTACGTACAATGTTGAGACACAAAAAGAATAATTCCAAATAATGTTTAGTAAATTCGG